>NZ_QPFS01000090.1:0-21579 GCF_010906995.1 Rhodopseudomonas sp. WA056
GAGCCCGTGGCCGAACGCCCACGCCCGGAGATTCCGTTGCAGGTATTGCCGCGCAAAGCTCCGGTGGAGATCGTGCATCCGCGCGAGCCGGTCGCATCAACGGATGATTTTGCGCCGACGCCGGTCCGCTCGGAGATGCCGTCCGACGAATCGAACATGTCGGAGCGCGAGCGGCTGATCAATGCGATGGAGCGTGCCGGCTGGGTGCAGGCGAAGGCCGCCCGCATTCTCGGCCTCACGCCGCGCCAGATCGGCTACGCGCTGAAAAAGCACAACATCGAGCTCAAGCACTTCTGACGCGCGTTCCACGCGATCATCGGCTGAACGCGCGACGCTCCTCAGCGCCGCGCGTTTGTCTGTCCGTGCCCATTTCAGCGCGGACCTCTGTCGCGTGAGACGCGGCCCGAAGACGGGTCAGGATGCCTGTCAGACTTGCGACAAGTGTCGGGGGCCTTACACCGGCACGGCCTTCAGGGGCGCGAAAAAATCCTTTAAAATCAATCGTCAGGCATCTGGCACGCGGCTTGAAAGACAACCTGTCAGCAGCACTCTGCGAACCAGGAGCCGACCATGGCCTACAAGATTGTTACCTCCCAGTGCACCGTCTGCGGTGCGTGTGAATTCGAATGCCCGAACGCCGCGATCAGCATGAAGCGCGGCACCTATGTGATCGACGCGACCAAGTGCACCGAGTGCGAAGGTCAGTTCGACAAGCCGCAGTGCGTCTCGGTCTGCCCGGTCGACAACACCTGCGTGCCGGCCTGACGCGTGGTCTTGCAAGGCGGCCGACGCCTTGACCGTCGGATACCGTCTTCAACGGATCGCCGCGCCCGCGGATCATGTCTGATCTTCGCCGGCTCGGTTGCAGCACCATCACCCACCGCCAAGCCGCCTGTCGTGCGGCGATCGAACGAGGCCCGGATATGAGCAAGCTGCTGCAACTCCATGATTTCGGTGCGCCGGGGGCGACTTCGTTCGACGAACTGCGCAAGAGCGCGGCGTCGTCTGGCTGCAGCAGCAAGGGCGGCGCCGGCAAGACCGGCTGCGGCTCGGCCGCGGGCCCCAGCGATCTGCCGCCGGAAATCTGGGAGAAGGTGAAGAACCATCCCTGCTACAGCGAGCAGGCGCATCATCACTTCGCCCGTATGCACGTCGCGGTCGCGCCCGCGTGCAACATCCAGTGCAACTACTGCAATCGCAAATACGATTGCGCCAATGAATCCCGCCCCGGCGTGGTCAGCGAGAAGCTGACCCCGGAGCAGGCGGCGCGCAAAGTCGTCGCGGTTGCCTCGACCATCCCGCAGATGACCGTGCTCGGCATCGCCGGCCCGGGCGATGCGCTCGCCAATCCGGCCAAGACCTTCAAGACCTTCGAGCTGGTCACCGAGACCGCGCCCGACATCAAGCTGTGTCTGTCGACCAACGGCCTGATGCTGCCCGACTACGTCGAGCAGATCGCCGCCATGAAGGTCGATCACGTCACCATCACCATCAACATGATCGACCCCGAAGTCGGTGCGAAGATCTATCCGTGGATCTTCTACAATCACCGCCGTTACACCGGCGTCGAGGCCTCGAAGATCCTCAGCGAGCGACAGTTGCTCGGCCTGGAGATGCTGGTCGCGCGCGGCATTCTGGTGAAGGTCAACTCGGTGATGATCCCGGGCATCAACGACCAGCACCTGATCGAGGTCAACAAGGCGGTGAAGTCGCGAGGCGCCTTCCTGCACAATATCATGCCGCTGATCTCGGAAGCCGAGCACGGCACCGCGTTCGGCCTGTCGGGACAGCGCGGTCCGACCGCGCAGGAGTTGAAGGCGCTGCAGGACGCCTGCGAAGGCGAGATGAACATGATGCGGCACTGCCGGCAGTGCCGTGCCGACGCGGTCGGCCTGCTCGGCGAGGACCGCAGCGCCGAGTTCACCACCGAAAAGGTGATGGCGATGGACGTCGAATACGATCTCGCCGCGCGCCAGGCCTATCAGGCCAAGGTCGAGGCCGAGCGCGACGCGATCGCGGTCGCCAAGCAGCGCGAACTGGACAAGCTCGAAGGCGAGACGGCGACCATCAAGATCCAGGTGGCGATCGCCACCAAGGGTGGCGGCGTGATCAACGAACATTTCGGTCATGCCCACGAATTTCAGATCTACGAAGTGTCGACCGCTGGCGCGAAGTTCGTCGGCCATCGCCGCGTCGATCTGTATTGCGAAGGCGGCTACGCCAGCGAGACCGGCATCGATCCGATCCTGCAGGCGCTGAACGACTGCACCGCCGTGTTGGTCGCCAAGATCGGCATGTGCCCGAAGGATTCGCTCGCCGGCGCCGGCATCGAGGCAGTCGAGACCTACGCGTTCGAATACATCGAGCAGTCGGTGATTGCCTACTTCAAGGACTACCTCGAGCGCGTCGGCAAGTCGGAGATCCGTCACGTCGCCCGCGGCGACGCCACGATCCGCCAGGGCGCTTTCACCGAGGCATAGGACGAGGCGACGAAGGGGAACGGCCATGGCCTACAAGATCGTCGCATCGCAATGCACCGGCTGCTCCGCTTGCGAGCCGCAGTGCCCGAATGTCGCGATCTTCGAGAAGGCCGGAACCTTCGCGATCGACCCTTCGAAATGCTCGGAGTGCACCGGCCACTACGACGAGCCGCAATGTGTCGCGGTGTGTCCGGTCGACGGTACCTGCGTGATCGACAACTCGGTCCCGCGCTATCAGGCTGCATGAGGCGATTCCGATGGATATGAGCTTCACCCCCTCGGCCGAAAAGTTCATTCGCCGCATGCTGCGGTTCAGCGGCGGCGCCGGTGGTTTCCGCCTGGTGGTCAGCGCCGGCGGCTGTTCCGGCTTGTCGGCGCAGTTCGATATCGCCGGCGCGCCGCACACCGGGGACGCGGTGGTCGACCGCGGCGACTACAAGCTGTTTCTGCCGGAATCGAGCCTGAAACTGCTCGAAGGTGTGGTGATCGACTTCATGGAGACGCCGACCTCCAGCGGCTTCCTGTTCCACGATCCGAAGGCGTCGAACTGCCAATGCGCCGGCGACGGCCCCAAGCCGTCCGCCGGTCTGCACCAGTTGCGGGAGCTGTGAACCATGCCCGACCTGATGCACAGCGAACTGACGATGTCCGGCCCGGAGCAGTCGCTTCTGACCGGAGCCCTGCTCGGCGCCGGTCTGCCGGCGGATGCGCATCGGCATCTCGAACTGGCGGGACGCGACTATCAGAGCGAGGCGCTCGCCGAACAGCACCTGCGCGAGGCTCATCTGCTGGCGCCCGACCACGCCGCAGTGCTGATCGGGCTGTACCGGTTCTATTTCTACAAAGGCCGACTCGGCGAGGCGCTGGAAGTGGCCCAGGCCTGTCTGTGCAAGGCTGCGCGCGACAATGGCCTCGTCGCCGATTGGCGCAAGGTGCGGCGCAGCGATGCCGAATTCTCCAGCTATTCGGCGGTGCTGCCGCGGTTCTACCTGTTCGCGCTGAAGGCCTACGCCTATTTGCAGATGCGGCTCGGGCAGCTCGACGAAGGTCATGCGGCGGTCGAAAAGCTGCTCGAGCTCGATCCGACCGACAAGGTCGGCGCCGCCGTGCTGCTCGACGTGTGGCGGCGGATAGGGCAGGACGATGACGACTGACATCGACGAAGCCCGCGATTGGCAGGGCAACGAGGTCGATTGCGCGTCGTGCCCGCATCGCGAGTTGCTGTCCGCCGGGCTGTGCGAATTGAAGAAGGCTTGCGTCCAGGACCGCTATGCGCGGCGGCTGGAGCGGTTCTTCCGGCAGAATCGTGCGCTGGCCGACGGCTATCTCG
Organism: Rhodopseudomonas sp. WA056; assembly: GCF_010906995.1. Lineage (NCBI taxonomy): Bacteria > Pseudomonadati > Pseudomonadota > Alphaproteobacteria > Hyphomicrobiales > Nitrobacteraceae > Rhodopseudomonas > Rhodopseudomonas sp. WA056. The sequence goes on from NZ_QPFS01000090.1 coordinate 3,811, forward strand.
ACCATCCGTATTTCGAGGCGCGTGCGGTCGCTGCCGGCTACGCCACGGTGTTCCTGCTGCCGAAATTGCTGCAGGACACCGACGAGACGGTGCGCTGGAGCGCGGCGCGGCGGCTGCCGAAGCGCTATCTGCTGGGGCTGCGCACTGACCCGCATCGCGAGGTGCGGATCCGTGTGGCCTCGGTGCTCAGCGACGACGAACTGCGCCCGATGGCGAGCGACGAGGACTACTATGTCCGCCAGATCGTGGCGCGGCGGGCTTCGCCCGGCCTGCTGCCGCTGTTGGTGCTCGATCCCGATCCCGGCGTGCGCCGGGAAGTGGCGCGGCGGATCGGCCCGGAATGGCTGGCGCAGATCGCGATGGACAAGGACGGCGAGGTTCGTCTCGAAGCCGCCAGGCGGATGACGCCCGGCCGGCTGCTGGCGATGCTCGGCGATGCCGATTGGCGGGTTCGCTACGAAGTCGCCAGCCGGGTCGACGCCTACGAACTGGCGCCGCTGCTCGACGACCCCGATCCGCTGGTGCGCGAGCTTGCGCGCAGCCGCAGCGGCTTCACCGAACCTGCCCAGCTCAAACCCTGTCTCCTATACACCTCTCCGAGCCCTCCCCATGAACATCGCGCGTGACAGCGACATCGTCGAGCTCGACGGTCCGCCGGAGTTCGAATACGGCCAGAAGGTCCGGTCGCGGCTCAACATCCGTAACGACGGCACCTTCCCGGGCAAGGAGATCGGCGAGGTGCTGGTGAAGAAAGGCGACGAGGGCTACGTCGTCTCGATCGGCACCTTCCTGCAGCAGTTTTACATCTATGGTGTCGACTTCGTGGCGCAGGGCCGCATCGTCGGCATGAAGCGTCGTGAGCTGGTCGCAGCCGAGGCGTTTCAGCCCGAGCAGCAGGAGGCGGTGTGATGACGCCCGAACCGCGATATCAATGGGGGCAGCGCGTCCGCGCCGAGATCGACCTGTTCAACGACGGCAGCTTTCCGGATCAGCCGGAGGACGCGCTGCTGGTGAAAAGCGGCGATGCCGGCGAGATTGTCCGGATCGGCCTGCACACCGAAACCAATCGGCCGGTCTATCTGGTCGAATTCGCCGAACACCGGGTGATCGGCTGCCTCGAAGACGAAATCACCGCACTCTGACCCGTCGCCGCGGCGGCCAAGCAAAGGACCACCCTCGATGAAAGTGATGATCCGCAAGACCGCCACCGGCCATTCCGCCTATGTGGCCAAGAAGGACCTAGAAGAGCCGATCGTCGAAATGGACAACCCTGCACTGTGGGGCGGCAAGATCACGCTGGCCAACGGCTGGCAGCTCGAACTGCCGGCGATGGCCGCGGACACGCCGTTGCCGATCACTGTCGAAGCGCGCAAGCTCTGACCATGGCGCTGTCGCTCGACGATATCGCCCGGCTCGACGCGCTGCTCGGAGGAGATGCGGCCGATGCCGGCGCGCTGAAGACGGTGCGGCAGGAGATCCCCGGTCTGTCGCTGACGCAGTGCGACGCGTCCGACATCGACGCGGAGCAGCCGTTCCGCGACTATCCGCGATTCAGCGTCTATCTGGTCGACGGATCGAATCACTGCTGGACCATCACCGGCGATGCGGCTCGCGCGACCGGGCTGGTGGTGGTGCATCACAAGGCTGCAAGAGCAATCTGACAGGGGAGCAGGATCATGCCGGCACGAGCACTCGACGACATTGCGGCGGGCTTGCTGCGCGGGCAGGTGATCCCCTATCTCGGCTCCGCCTGCGTCGCGCTCGGCGAGGCCAGCAGCGTGCCGACCTCGCCGGCCGAACTGGTGGCCCGGCTGATCGCGAAGACCACGGTGCCGCACAAGGTCCGCACCAATCTCACCGGCGCCGCGCAATACATCGAGAACTTCAAGCACCGCAAGACGCTGACGGCGATGATGGCCGAGGCGTTCCGGTCCCCGCCGCAGCCGAACGAGCTGCATCGGATGCTGGCATCGCTGCCCGATCTGCCGCTGCTGGTTCACGCCTGGTACGACGATCTGCCGCAAAAGGCGTTTGTCGGCCGACAGAATTGGGGCATGGCGCAGGGCGTCAGCCAGAGCGAACATCACGGCCATTGGGTGAATTACTATCGGCCGGACGGCAGCGAAATCGCCGAGCCGGCGCCCGGCATCGTCGCCGAGAACGAGATGCCGTTGTACGCGCCGGTGCCGGACGAGGCGCTCGGCTGGAATACCATGCTGTATCAGCCGATCGGCTCAGCAGCGCCGGCCGCGAATTTTCTCGTCTCCGACAGCGACTATGTCGAAGTCCTGACCGAGATCGACATTCAGACGCCGATCCCGCTCACGGTACAGGAGCTGCGCAAGGACCGGCATTTCCTGTTCCTGGGCTGCCGGTTCGACAACCAGCTCGACCGCGTCTTCGCCCGTCAGATCATGAAGCGCTCCTCCGCCCGGCATTGGGCCGTGCTGCCCGACACGCCGACCCGCAACGAGCAGCGCTTTCTGGAAGAACAGGCCATCACCCGGATCGATTGGCCGCTCGCGAAGTTCGTCGCCGAACTGGCCGACACGCTACAGGGCCAGGCGCTGACGGCGTAGGTCTCCCTTCCACGGTCCGACTCTGGCGGCCTTTCAACTCGGCTGTGAGGCCGAGTGTTTGCCGCAGGCACAGCCTGCTCCTTGTCCCTGCGCGGGGAGAAGGGTGGGATGAGGGAGCGCTTCCGCGCCGCAGAGCGCCGATCATCACCCTCGTCCTCATCAACAACTCTCACAAGCACTCAGATACGTGGAGGCACCCCTCACCCGGTCCGGCTTCGCTTCGCCGGATCGACCTCTCCCCGCGCGCGGGGAGAGGTTGGGCCGTGCCCGCCTCAGTGCTTTCCCGTCACTACGAGCGAAGCAATCCACCTCCATGCACCGGGCGCTGGATTGCTTCACCTCGCTCGCAACGACGCGCTGCAGTCGGTCTCGAGTTGCGACAGAGTCTCGCTTAGCTCGCCCGGCCGGTATCAGTTTGTTTCGTTTCTAACAGCCGCTCCCCTGGATGTCGTCCGCTCGGCAGCGATGTCGGATTCTAAACATCTACGTACATAGTGCCCGGACATTCTGCATCTCCGCGAAATCGCACACTTTTTCGTCTCCGGCGAGGCTTGGCACGGTCGTTGCAAAACAGGGATCAGCAAGGCGAGGGATGGTTGGCCGAGCAGTCACTGCAAAGGGCAACGTCCGCATCTGAGCCGTGCGACGGTTTCGAACGGAAGAAGGCTGCGCTTCGGCGCAAATCGATCAAACGGCATTAGGTCAACGGAGAGAAAACATGGCACTTCGGCAAATCGCATTCTACGGCAAGGGCGGCATCGGCAAGTCGACCACCTCGCAGAACACCCTCGCGGCGCTGGTCGAGATGGGTCAGAAGATTCTGATCGTCGGCTGCGACCCCAAGGCGGACTCGACCCGCCTGATCCTCAACACCAAGCTGCAGGACACCGTGCTGGCGCTGGCCGCCGAAGCCGGTTCGGTCGAAGACCTCGAACTCGAAGACGTGATGAAGATCGGCTACAAGGGCATCAAGTGCACCGAAGCCGGCGGTCCGGAGCCGGGCGTCGGCTGCGCCGGTCGCGGCGTCATCACCGCGATCAACTTCCTGGAAGAGAACGGCGCCTATGAGGACGTCGACTACGTCTCCTACGACGTGCTCGGCGACGTGGTGTGCGGCGGCTTCGCGATGCCGATCCGTGAGAACAAGGCGCAGGAAATCTACATCGTGATGTCCGGCGAGATGATGGCGCTGTACGCCGCCAACAACATCGCCAAGGGTATTCTGAAGTACGCCTCGTCGGGCGGCGTCCGCCTCGGCGGCCTGATCTGCAACGAGCGCCAGACCGACCGCGAGCTCGACCTTGCCGAAGCGCTCGCCGCGCGCCTGAACACCCAGCTGATCCACTTCGTGCCGCGCGACAACATCGTGCAGCACGCCGAGCTGCGCCGCGAGACTGTGATCCAGTACGCGCCCGACAGCCAGCAGGCCAAGGAATATCGCGCGCTCGCCACCAAGATCCACGCCAACGGCGGCAAGGGCACCATCCCGACCCCGATCACCATGGAAGAGCTCGAGCAGATGCTGCTCGACTTCGGCATCATGAAGACCGACGAGCAGGCGCTCGCCGAACTGCAGGCCAAGGAAGCCGCCAAGGCGGCCGCCGCGTCCGCCTGATCATCAGCCAGGCCGGTCGCGCATCGCGACCGGCCGCTCCCCCGGCGGCCCAGAGACACGAGGAACATTCGATGAGCACCGCAGTTGCAGAATCCCCCGCGGACATCAAGGAACGTAACAAGAAGCTGATCGGCGAAGTCCTGGAGGCCTATCCGGACAAGTCGGCCAAGCGTCGCGCCAAGCATCTCAACACCTACGACGCCGAAAAGGCGGAGTGCTCGGTCAAGTCCAACATCAAGTCGATCCCGGGCGTGATGACGATCCGCGGTTGCGCCTACGCCGGCTCGAAGGGCGTGGTGTGGGGCCCGATCAAGGACATGGTCCACATCAGCCACGGCCCGGTCGGCTGCGGCCAGTATTCGTGGGGCTCGCGCCGCAACTATTACAAGGGCACCACCGGCGTCGACACCTTCGGCACGATGCAGTTCACCTCCGACTTCCAGGAGAAGGACATCGTCTTCGGGGGCGACAAGAAGCTCGGCAAGATCATCGACGAGATCCAGGAGCTGTTCCCGCTGTCCAAGGGCATCTCGGTGCAGTCGGAATGCCCGATCGGCCTGATCGGTGACGACATCGAGGCCGTCTCGAAGGCCAAGTCGAAGCAGTACGACGGCAAGCCGATCATCCCGGTGCGCTGCGAAGGCTTCCGCGGCGTGTCGCAGTCGCTCGGCCACCACATCGCCAACGACGTGATCCGTGACTGGGTGTTCGACAAGGCCGGCGAGAAGAACGCCGGGTTCGAATCGACCCCCTACGACGTCGCGATCATCGGCGACTACAACATCGGCGGCGACGCCTGGGCCTCGCGCATCCTGCTCGAAGAAATGGGCCTCCGCGTGATCGCGCAGTGGTCCGGCGACGGCACCATCGCCGAGCTGGAGAATACCCCGAAGGCGAAGCTGAACATCCTGCACTGCTACCGCTCGATGAACTACATCACGCGGCACATGGAAGAGAAGTTCGGGATTCCGTGGGTGGAATACAACTTCTTCGGCCCGTCCAAGATCGAGGCGAGCTTGCGCGAGATCGCGTCGAAGTTCGACGACAAGATCAAGGAAGGCGCCGAGCGCGTCATCGCCAAGTACAAGCCGCAGATGGAGGCGGTGATCGCCAAGTATCGCCCGCGCCTCGAAGGCAAGAAGGTGATGCTCTATGTCGGCGGCCTGCGCCCGCGCCACGTCATCGGCGCCTACGAAGACCTCGGCATGGAAGTGGTCGGCACCGGTTACGAATTCGCCCACAACGACGACTATCAGCGCACCACCCATTACGTGAAGGACGGCACGCTGATCTACGACGACGTCACCGGCTACGAATTCGAGAAGTTCGTCGAGAAGATGCGTCCCGACCTGGTCGGATCCGGCGTCAAGGAAAAGTACATCTTCCAGAAGATGGGCGTTCCGTTCCGCCAGATGCATTCCTGGGACTATTCGGGGCCCTATCACGGCTACGACGGGTTCGGCATCTTCGCCCGCGACATGGACATCGCGATCAATGCCCCGGTCTGGAAACTGACCAAGGCGCCTTGGAGCTGAAACTTCACATCCGGCCTTCCGGCGCCAGCCGCCGGAAGCGCCGCGTCACCGAATTCTTGGGAAAGACACCACCATGACCGAGACCGCAGAGAAGATCCGCGATCACTTCGAACTCTTCCGTGAGCCCCAGTACGAAGAGTTGATGGAGAACAAGCGGAAGAATTTCGAGAACTATGTTGGCGATGCCGAGGTCGCGCGCGTCGCGGACTGGACCAAGACCAAGGAGTACCAGGACAAGAATTTCGCCCGCGAAGCTCTCGTCATCAATCCGGCCAAGGCCTGCCAGCCGCTCGGCGCTGTGTTCGCGGCGGTCGGGTTCGAGAAGACGCTGCCGTTCGTGCACGGCTCGCAAGGCTGCGTCGCCTATTATCGCAGCCACTTCACGCGTCACTTCAAGGAGCCGACCTCGTGCGTCTCCTCGTCGATGACCGAAGACGCCGCGGTGTTCGGCGGTCTCAACAACATGATCGACGGTCTGGCCAACGCCTATGCGCTGTACAAGCCGAAGATGATCGCCGTCTCGACCACCTGCATGGCCGAGGTGATCGGCGACGACCTCAACGCGTTCATCAAGAACGCCAAGGAGAAGGGCTCGGTCCCGCTGGAGTTCGACGTCACCTACGCCCACACCCCGGCGTTCGTCGGCAGCCACATCACCGGCTACGACAACACCATGAAGGGCATCGTCGAGCACTTCTGGGACGGCAAGTCGGGCACTGTCGACAAGCTCGAGCGCAAGCCGAACGAATCGATCAATTTCTTCGGCGGGTTCGACGGCTACACCGTCGGCAATCTGCGCGAGATCAAGCGGATCTTCGAGCTGATGGGCGTCGACTACACCATCTTCGGCGACAACAGCGACGTCTGGGATACTCCGGCCGACGGTGAGTTCCGGATGTACGATGGCGGCACCACGCTGGAACAGGCCGCCAACGCCATCCACGCCAAGGCGACGATTTCGATGCAGGAGTTCTGCACCGAAAAGACCCTGGCGACGATTGCCGATCACGGCCAGGAAGTGGTCGCGTTCAACCACCCCGTCGGTATTGCCGGCACCGACCGCTTCCTGCAGGCGGTGTCGCGGATCACCGGCAAGGCGATCCCGGAAGCGCTGACCAAGGAGCGCGGCCGGCTGGTCGACGCGATCGGCGACTCCTCGGCCCACATCCACGGCAAGAAGTTCGCGATCTACGGCGATCCGGACATGTGCTACGGCCTTGCCGAATTCATCCTCGAACTCGGCGGTGAGCCGGTCCACATCCTGGCGACCAACGGCAATAAGGCCTGGGAAGCCAAGGTGCAGGCGCTGCTCGACTCGTCGCCGTTCGGCGCCGGTTGCAAGGTCTACGCCGGCAAGGATCTGTGGCACCTGCGGTCGCTGCTGTTCACCGAACCGGTCGACTTCATGATCGGCAATACCTACGGAAAGTATCTCGAGCGCGACACCGGCACTCCGCTGATCCGCCTCGGCTTCCCGGTGTTCGATCGCCATCACCACCACCGGTCGCCGGTGTGGGGCTATCAGGGTTCGATGAACGTCCTGGTCAAGATCCTCGACAAGATCTTCGACGAAATGGACAAGTCGAGCAACGTGGCCGGCAAGAACGACATCAGCTTCGACATCATCCGCTGATGCCGCAGTCTCGGAGAACCTGATTACAGGAGCGCCGCATGAGCCGCCTCGCAGACAAGATTCAAGACGTCTTCAACGAGCCCGGCTGTGCGGCCAATCAGGCCAAGTCCGACAAGCAACGCAAGAAGGGCTGCAGCAAACCGCTGCAGCCGGGGGGCGCAGCCGGTGGCTGCGCCTTCGACGGGGCCAAGATCGCGCTGCAGCCGATCGTCGACGTCGCCCACTTGGTGCACGGCCCGATCGCCTGCGAAGGTTCGTCCTGGGACAATCGCGGCACCAAGTCGTCGGGCTCGAAGCTGTACCGCACCGGCTTCACCACCGACATGGGCGAGAACGACGTCATTTTCGGCGGCGAGAAGCGGCTGTTCCGGTCGATCAAGGAAATCATCGAGAAGTACGACCCGCCCGCGGTGTTCGTGTATCAGACCTGCGTGCCGGCGATGATGGGCGACGATATCGTCGCCGTCTGCAAGGTGGCGGCCGAGAAGTTCGGCAAGCCCTGCATTCCGATCATCTCGCCCGGCTTCGTCGGCCCGAAGAACCTCGGCAACAAGCTCGCCGGCGAGGCGATGCTGGATTACGTGATCGGCACCCAGGAGCCGGAGGTCACGACCCCCTACGACATCAACATCATCGGCGAATACAACGTCGCCGGCGAACTCTGGCAGGTCAAGCCGCTGCTCGACGAACTCGGCATCCGCATCCTGTCCTGTCTGGCGGGTGATGCGCGCTACCACGAAGTCGCGCAGTCGCACCGCGCCCGCGCCGCCATGATGGTGTGCTCGACCGCGATGATCAACGTCGCGCGCAAAATGGAAGAGCGCTACGGCATCCCGTATTTCGAAGGATCGTTCTACGGCATCAGCGACACCTCGGAGTCGCTGCGCCAGATCGCGCGGCTGCTGATCGCCCGCGGTGCCGATCCGGAACTGATGGCGCGCGTCGAGGCGCTGATTACGCGCGAGGAGGCCAAGGCTTGGGCGGCGATCAAGGCCTATACGCCGCGGCTCGAAGGCAAGAAGGTGCTGTTGATCACCGGGGGCGTGAAATCCTGGTCGGTGGTGGCGGCGCTGCAGGAGGCCGGGCTGACCATCGTCGGCACCAGCGTCAAGAAGTCGACCAAGGAAGACAAGGCGCGGCTCAAGGAGATGAGCCCGGACGTCCACCAGATCGACGATCTGCGCCCGCGCGAGATGTACAAGATGCTGAAAGAGGCACAGGCCGACATCATGTTGTCGGGCGGCCGCTCGCAATTCGTCGCGCTGAAGGCGCGGATGCCCTGGATGGATATCAACCAGGAGCGCACCTATGCGTATTGCGGCTATGTCGGCATTGTCGAGATGGTCCGGCAGATCGATAAGTCGCTGTCGAATCCAATCTGGGCTCAGGTCCGCAGCGCCCCGCCGTGGGACGAGGTGACCTGGGAACAGCGCGCCGATGCCGCCAACGCTGCCGACGATCGCCAGCGCGCGATCTTCGGACGCTCGGCCCAGGTGGCGTGAGGAGGCTGCGATGGCACAGATCGTCACCTCGACCAAATCCTGCACTGTCAATCCGCTGCGGATGAGTCAGCCGCTCGGCGCCGCGTTGGCCTTCATGGGCCTGCGCAACTGCATGCCGCTGCTGCACGGTTCCCAGGGCTGCACCTCGTTCGGCCTGGTGCTGTTCGTCCGGCACTTTCGCGAACAGATCCCGCTGCAGACCACCGCGATGAGCGAAGTCGCGACCGTGCTCGGCGGCTTAGAGAACGTCGAGCAGGCGATCATCAATATCGCCTCTCGCACCAAGCCCGACGTGATCGGGATCTGCACCACGGGCGTCACCGAAATCAAAGGCGACGATCTCGACGGCTACATCAAGATAGTGCGGGCCAATCACCCGGAGCTGGCCAATGTCGCGCTGGTGCCGGTGTCGACGCCCGACTTTAAAGGCGCGTTCGAAGACGGCTTCGCGGCGACGGTGACGCGGATCGTCGAGACCCTGGTCGAAGTGCCGGCCGAAGGCGCCGCGCGGGATGCCGCCAGGATCAACGTGTTGGCCGGAAGCCATCTGACGCCGGGCGACATCGATGAGCTGCGTGACATCATCGAGGCGTTCGGCCTGACGCCGACCTTCCTGCCGGATATTTCCGGCTCGCTCGACGGACACGTGCCGGACGACTTCACTCCGACCACCCATGGTGGCGTTTCGGTTGTCGAAGTCGCCGCGATGGGTTCTGCTGGCTACACGCTGGCGCTCGGCGAGCAGATGCGCAAGGCCGCAGTCGCGCTCGAAGCCAAGGCCGGCGTGCCGTTCACGCTGCTATCGCGGGTCACAGGGCTTGCCGCCGCCGATGAGCTGATGGCGACACTGGCGAAGATCAGCGGCCGTCCGGTGCCGCCGAAGTATCGCCGGCAGCGTAGCCAGCTCGTCGACGCCATGCTCGATGGTCACTTCTATTTTGGCGGCAAGAACATCGCGGTCGGCGCCGAGCCGGACATGCTGCTGAACATCGGCGGCTGGCTCGCCGACATGGGCTGCACCGTCAGCGCCGCTGTGACCACCACCACGTCGTCGATCCTGGCGCAGGTGCCGGCCGATGAGGTGCTGATCGGCGACCTCGAAGATCTCGAACGCCGCGCCGAGGACTGCGACCTGCTGGTGACGCATTCGCACGGCCGCCAGGCCGCGGAACGGCTCGGCGTGCCGCTGTTCCGGATGGGCCTGCCGATGTTCGACCGGCTCGGCGCCGCGCATCAGGTCGTGGTCGGCTATCGCGGCACCCGCGATCTGATCTTCAATATCGGCAACCTGTTCATCGCCAACATCAAGGAGCCGGACGTGAATAGCTGGCGGAGTGCCTCTGCTCGTCCGGATCAGACCGATGCGCCGTCTACGGCTCATTAGCAACGACGATGGTCAAGCGAAGGAGAGCGCCGATGTACAACCCAGGAGAACCGGCATGAAAGTCGCCTTCGCCACCCAGGATCTTGCGCGCGTCGATGCGCATTTCGGCTGGGCCCGGAACATCGCGATCTACGAAGTCACCGCCGACGATTATCGCTTCGTCGAAGCGGTGCAGTTCGCCGAGGAAAAGGAAGACGGCAACGAGGACAAGCTGGTCGCCAAGATCGATGCAATCCGCGATTGCGCCATCATGTACTGCACGGCGATCGGCGGCTCCGGCGCGGCGCGCGTCGTCGCCGCCCAGGTCCATCCGCTGAAGCTGGCGCAACCGGAGCAGATCACCGACCTGATCACCAAGCTGCAGGGCGTGCTGCGCGGCGTGCCGCCGCCGTGGCTGCGCAAGGCGCTGATGAAGGGCGAAGAACGCACTTTCGATTTTGCCGACGAGGCCTGACATGACCGAAGCCGCAACTGCTCCCGACACCGCGCTCGACTCACTGTTCGTCAAGGAACTGGTCAAGCAGCTCCGTGCCCAGGACACCCACGGTGTCTGGGAGGGCAAGACCGATCTCAAGCTGCTGGAGCCGTTCATCGTCGACAAGGCCAAGCGCCGCGAGATCCCGATCATGGGCGATCCGGATCCGGAAACGCTGTGGCGTCTCGAACTGTTCTACAACGCGGTGGCTCTGTCGATCGAACGCGAGACCAAGGTCATGGTGTCGCCGATGATGAAGATGCATCACGAGGGCTTCGGCCGACTGATCCTCAGTGCCGGCCGGCTGATCGTCATCAACAAGCACATGCGCGACGTCCATCGCTTCGGCTTCGACAACCTCGGCAAGCTGGCCGAGGAAGGCGACAAGCTGGTCGCCGCGGGCGTGCAGATGATCCTGAAATATCCCGACGTCGCCAATCTCTGAACCGGAGCGAACGCAGCATGTCCGACATCGAGACGCTGAAGGCCGAGATCAAGAAACTGTCCGCCCGCGCGACGACGATGAAGATGAATCTGCACGACCTGTCCGAGGAGCTGCCGATCAACTGGCAGACCATCATGACGGTGGCGCAGGAAACCCAGGATGCCTACGCGGCCCTTGAAGCCGCGCGGAAGGCCTTGAAGGAGCTGGAAGCGAAAGCCGCCTGATCGCGGCCGACTGCTTCAGCCCGAACGGCGCGGCGAGCCGCGCGCAGGAGCAAGCAATGGCGATCTTTTCCACCCGCGACGGTCAGCCGTGGGAACCGACTTATCTCACCGCGATCGACGACAAGAAGTGCATCGGCTGCGGCCGCTGCCACAAGGTCTGCTCGCGCGACGTGATGCACCTGATGGGTGTCAACGAGGACGGCGAACTGGTCGGGTGTTCGCTCGAGGACGACGATGACGACGAGGAATTCGTCCGCAAGGTGATGGTGCTGGACTCGGCCGGCAATTGCATCGGCTGCTCGGCTTGCGTCCGGGTCTGCCCGAAAGCGTGCCAGACCCACGTCAAGGCCAGCGAACTCGGGCTCTAAACAAGGGAGCGACGGACATGCTCGGCGCGGCGGGAATTCAGGCGGCAGGCGCAACGGCAGCGGCGCTGCCGCTGCGGGTCACGGCGTCGAGCTTCGCGTCCTCGCCGGCGGTGGTGTACCGGGCGCTGACCGGCTGCACGCCGGCGGAGGCGCAGATCGATGACGACCGTGCGTTCGATCGTCACGTGCTGGCGTCGATCCTGTCGGTCGCGGTTACCGAGCCGGGCTCGATTACCGAGTCCAGCGGTCTGTCGGCCGACGATTTTGCAGCGCTGATTGTCGGGTATTTTCCGCACATCTCGGTGCTATTGTCGGTGCTGGCGATCGGCGAGCACGAGCAGGACGAGGAGGCCGCGATGGTCCGTGACCTCTTGCTCAAGCATCGCTCGACCGGCGGCGAGGTCGGGCGCTGGCTCGCTGCGATGGTGGCGCGACGGGCGATGCAGCCCGAGCATCTGTGGGAAGATCTCGGTCTGCGCAGCCGCGCCGAGCTGAGCCGGCTGCTGATGCGGCACTTCGAACCGCTGGCCCGCGACAACACCCGCAACATGCGCTGGAAGCGGTTCTTCTATCGCAAGCTCTGCGAAGATGACGGTATGGTGATGTGCAGCACCCCGGTCTGCTCGCAATGCAGCGACTTCGCGGAGTGCTTCGGCGAGGAGACCGGCGAAAGCCGAATGGCGATCCGCCGGCGCGAGGTCGATCTCCGGGCCGCCGGCGTGGCTTGACGGAGTGACGCCGCTCTTCACCCTCCCCTGGAGGGGGGAGGGTCGTTCGCGCAGCGAGTTGGGCGGGTGACGGAGAGTTCATCCGCCGTGCCTGCAGCTCACCCCACCCCGTCACGCACTTCGCTTCGCGGCCTGCGTGCCGACCCTCCCGCTCCAGGGCGGGTGAAGTGGGCGCGGCGTTGAGGCGAATAGCTGCGATCCATTGTCGGAAACAGTCGGCTTCACGACGATGTCGGACCTCCGACATTGTCGGGTGCTGATAATTTGGCACGAAATCAGTAGCTTGCTGTTTGTGTCCGTGCTGGCACAGCGGTTGCACTTGTTCATGTCGGACCCAACAGATGGAGGCCGACCATGATCATTCTCACCGAACAAGCCGGGACCGCCGTGAAGGCTGCGATGTCGCGCGCCGGCAAGCTCGAAGCCGGGCTTCGCGTCATGGTCGAGGCCGGCGGCTGCGCCGGGTACAAATATCTGATCGGGCTCGATGCCGAGCCGCGGGTCGACGACGCGGTGGTCGAAGCCGGCGGCGTCAAGGTGTTCATCGATCCGGACTCGCAGCCGCTGCTGTCCGGCATGACCATCGACTTCGTCGAAAGCCTGGAGGGTTCCGGCTTCACCTTCGACAATCCCAATGCCGGCACCAAGTGTGGTTGCGGCAAATCGTTCGGCTAAGCGCAGCGCTAATCATAGGAGCGTGCCATGCTCAGCCTCGGTAAATTCGACCATCATTTCTCCACTTCCGCGAACGCAGGACCGCTGCCGCAAGCCAACGCGGTCGGCCGGTTCGGCAGCATCGGCTGGGGCGATGCCGTCAAGCTGATGTTGAAGGTCGATCCCGACGACGGGCGGATCGCGCAGGCTCGCTTCCAGGCATTCGGTTGCAGCTCGGCGATCGCCGCCTCTGCCGCGCTCACCGATATGATCACCGGTAAGACGATCGACGAGGCCAGCGGCATCAGCGCCGCGACGATCGCCGATTACCTCGGCGGCCTGCCGCGCGACCGGATGTACTGCGCGGTGATGAACTTCGAAGCCCTGCAGCAGGCGATCGGATCGTATCGCGGCAAACCGGCAGTGACCGAGGCGGATGCGCCGCCGGTCTGCAAGTGTCTCGGCGTCGGCCAGATGATGATCGAGCGCACCATCCGCTTCAACCGGCTGACCAGCCTCGACGACGTCACCGCCTACACCAAGGCCGCCGGCAGTTGCAGCACCTGCTTCAAGCAGATCGAGGCTCTGCTGGCGCGCGTCAACGCCGAAATGGTCGAGGACGGCCTGATCGCAGCCGAAGACGCCTACCGGATCGGCTCTGCGACGCCGCGCGCCACCGAATTGAAGCCGCATGGTGCGCCGCCGCCGGCCGCCAATATCTTCGCCGCCAAGGCGACGCCGGCGCATCTGCGCCCGATCGCGAAGGCAACTCCGCCGCGTCCGGCGACTCCGCCGGCCGGGATGGTCGATGCGCCGCCGCAGGAGGCGCTGATCGCCGAAGCGGTCGAGGAGCTGCGCCCCCATCTGCAGCGCGATGGCGGCGACTGCGAATTCGTCAGCCTCGACGGCAACATCGTCTACGTCCGGCTGACCGGCAATTGCGTCGGATGCCAGCTCTCGTCGGTGACGTTGTCCGGCGTCCAGGCCCGGCTTGCGGAGAAGTTCGGCCGGCCGCTCCGCGTGGTCCCTGTGTCATGAGCGAGCCGGCAGACATCGTCTATCTCGACGCCAATGCAACGACGCGGACCGATCCGCGCGTCGTCGAAGCGATGCTGCCGTACTTCTCGCTGTACTACGGCAACCCGTCGTCCAAATACGCGCTCGGCGGCCACGCTGCACTTGCGGTCAAGCGGGCTCGCGAGCGGGTGCAGGCGCTGGTCGGAGCCGCGCAGCCGCACGAACTGATCTTCACCTCGGGCGGCACCGAGAGCAACAACGCCGCGATCCTGTCGGCGCTGGAAGCGGCGCCGCGGCGGCGCGAGGTCATCATCTCGGCGGTGGAACATCCGGCGGTGCTGTCGCTGTGCGCATGGCTGGAAAAGAACAAAGGCATCCGCGTCCATCTGATCCCGGTCGATCGCCAGGGCCGTCTCGACATCGTGGCGTATCGCGAGGCGTTGTCCGACCGTGTCGCAATCGCTTCCATCATGTGGGCCAATAACGAGACCGGCGTGATCCAGCCGGTGGCCGATCTCGCCGAACTCGCCAAGGAGGTCGGTGCGCTGTTTCACACCGATGCGGTGCAGGCGGTCGGCAAGTGCCCGATCGACCTGCAGTCGACCATGATCGACATGCTGTCGCTGTCCGGACACAAGCTGCACGGCCCGAAGGGCGTCGGCGCGCTGTATGTCCGCAGCGGCCTCCGCTTCAAGCCGCAGATCAAAGGCGGCCAGCAGGAGCGCGGCCGCCGCGCCGGTACCGAGAACGTACCGGGCATCGTCGGCCTCGGCATCGCTGCCGAACTCGCCGCTGGCGCGATGGCCGACGAAGACATCCGGGTGCGCGGCCTGCGCGACCGGCTGGAGCGCGAGATCCTGGCGCGGGTCGATCACTGCGTCGCCGTCGGTGCACGCGCCGAGCGTCTGCCAAATACGTCGAACATTGCGTTCTCGTTCATCGACAGCGAGGCGATCATCACATTGCTCGATCGCGCCGGCATCGCGGCTTCGATGGGCTCGGCTTGCGCGACCGGCTCGTTCGAGCCGTCGCATGTGCTGACGGCCATGAAGGTTGCCGAGGATGCGGTCCGCGGCGGCGTGCGGTTCTCGCTGTCGCGCGACAACGCCGATGCCGACATCGACCGTGCCCTCGAAGTGGTCCCAGCCGTGGTCGCCAAGCTGCGGGCGATTTCGCCGTTCGGCGGCGATGATCCTCCGCAGGCGGTCGGGCTGCCGTCAGGTCGTACGCAAGGAATAGGTCATGTCTGAGTTCAAGCCCGCCGTCGCCCGGCCGGATCAGTCCTGCGGCTTTCAGCCCGCGCCGATCGTGCTCAACGACACCACGCTGCGCGACGGCGAGCAGGCCCCGGGTGTGGCGTTCTCCACCGCCGAGAAGGTCGCGATCGCCCGCGCGCTGGCGCGTGCCGGCGTGCCGGAGATCGAGGCCGGGACGCCCGCGATGGGCGCCGACGAGATCGCCGCGATCCGTGCCATCGTCGAGGCCGGCCTGCCGCTGACGACGATTGCCTGGTGCCGGATGCGTACCGAGGACGTCGATGCCGCGCTGAAAGCCGGCGTCTCGATGGTCAATGTCTCGGTGCCGGTTTCGGACGTGCAGATTGCTGCGAAGCTCGGCGGTCTGCGCTCGAATGCCATCGAGACCGTCAAGCGCGTGGTCGGCTATGCGCGGGACCGCGGCCTCGATGTTGCCGTCGGCGGCGAGGATTCCTCGCGCGCCGATCCCGAATTTCTGGCCGAGGTGATCGCCACCGCAAAGGCGTCCGGCGCGCGCCGGTTTCGGATCGCCGATACGCTGAGCGTGCTCGACCCGTTCTCCAGCCATGCGCTGCTGGCGACACTGCGCGCCTCGACCGATCTCGAGCTCGAATTCCATGGCCATGACGACCTCGGCCTCGCCACCGCCAACACGCTGGCGGCGCTACGCGCCGGCGCCAGCCACGCCTCGGTGACGGTGATCGGTCTCGGCGAGCGCGCCGGCAATGCGCCGCTCGAAGAGGTGGCGGTGGCGCTGAAGCAGCTCTATGGCCGCGAGACCGGCATCGTGCTGTCGGAACTCGGCAACGTCGCCGACCTGGTCGCGACTGCGGCGGCCCGCACCATTCCACTCAACAAGGCGATCGTCGGCGAGCATGTCTTCACCCATGAATCGGGAATTCATGTCGACGGTCTGCTCAAGGATCAGCGCACCTACCAGTCGCTCGATCCGAACCTGTTCGGCCGCTGCAATCGCATCGTCATCGGCAAGCATTCCGGGCTGTCGGCGATCACCTCGTCGCTCGCCAAGCTGGATCTGCCGGCGACCGCGGACGAGGCACAGGGCATCCTCGCCAAGGTTCGCCGCTATGCGGTCACCCACAAGGGGCCGGTCGGCAACGAGACGTTGATCGCGATCTGGCGCGAGGTCCGCGAGCGGACGTTCACCAGCTGCGCCTGAAGCGGCGACAACAGACGAAGGAGACCGAGATGAGCACATCCGCCGCCACCGAATCCGCCGACATCGTGGCTCGGCTGCAGCGCGCCGGCTCCGCCGAGGAGTTCTTCGAGCTGCTCGGCGTCGCCTACGATCCCAAGCTGCTCAACGTGGCGCGGCTGCACATCCTCCGGCGCATGGGCCAGTATCTCGCTGAAGAAGATCTCGGCGGTCTGCCTGCCGACGAAGCCGCCGCCCGCTGCAAGGCGGTGCTGGAGCGGGCCTATGCCGATTTCGTCGCATCTTCGCCGCTCGATCAGCGGGTGTTCAAGGTGCTGAAGGATGCTGTGGCGCCGAAGACGCCCAAGCGTCCGGCCTTCGTCCCGCTCGATGCCCTGAAGTAATCCGCCGACCTTGAGCCCTTTCCCTCGATCGCTTCGGCCCGTCGCTCTCGCGGCGGGCCGTTTTGCTGCGGCGGGCTGCTGCGTTTTCTCACATCCATGTCGCGTTTGACCGGCGATTTCACGCCCCCGTGAAATGTCTCGTCGGTCACGCTGCTGTCGCCTTCCCGACAAGTGTCGCAGTTGTCGGATTGCAACCCTCGGAAGCGCCGGCCACAATCCCGGCTCCTTGCCGCAACTGATTGGTTTGGCGTGATATTTTGCACGCCGGAAAAGTTGGTACGGGGCTTGCTCATAAGTCTCCGTCGTCAAGCTTCTGTCAGCAAGCGCGGAGCCACTCCATGCATATCGTCGTCTGTATCAAGCAGGTTCCGGACTCGGCCCAGATCCGCGTGCATCCGGTCACCAACACGATCATGCGCCAGGGCGTGCCGACGATCATCAATCCCTACGATCTGTTCGCGCTGGAGGAGGCGCTGCGGCTGCGCGACAAGTTCGGCGGCGAGGTCACGGTGCTGACGATGGGGCCGCCGACCGCCGAGGACTCCTTGCGCAAGGCGCTTACCATCGGCGCAAATCGCGCCGTGCTGCTGACCGATCGGTTCTTCGCCGGCTCCGACACGCTGGCGACCAGCTACGCGCTCGCCGCGGCGATCCGCAAGATCGGCTCCACCTTCGGTGCCGTCGACGTGGTGTTCACCGGCAAGCAGACCATCGACGGTGACACCGCCCAGGTCGGCCCCGGCATCTGCAAGCGGCTCGACTTCCTGCAGCCCACCTACGTCTCGAAGGTCTCT
>NZ_QPFS01000091.1:0-21412 GCF_010906995.1 Rhodopseudomonas sp. WA056
CCGGGAACGTGCCGCTGTTCGGGCCGCCGCCGGAGCTCAGGCCCGTCGTGGTCACGTCCCAGTACGATCCGCTGACGGTACCGCCGGCCGACAGCACGCCGACGAGACCGCCGAGATAGCTGCCGCCGCTGACGGCGCCGGTCGCGTAGCTATTGGCGATCGTTCCCCCCGTTGCGCCAACCAACCCGCCCGAATAGCCGCCGGCAGCCGTCACCGCGCCGAGCGCATAGCTCGATTGAATGACGGTGGTGTCCTCGGCGTAACCGACCAGGCCGCCTGCCCAGTAGGTCGACGCCGTCACGGCACCGGACGCATAGGACCGCGTGATCGCACCCAGGGTCTGGCCGACCAGACCGCCGAGCGTCCCCTCGCCGGAGACGGCGCCGCTCGCCCAGGAGTCGATGATGATCGAGCCAGTCTGGCCAGTGCCAACGAGACCACCGGCCGCGATCGAGGAGTTGACATTGGCTGTCGAATGGGAACCGCTGACGGTCGCAAATGTCGTACCGATCAGGCCGCCGACATTGCTGGCGCCATAGCTCTTGATCCCCGTCACGCTGCCACTCGACCATGCGTTCGTTACCGCGCCTTCAATCCAGCCGACAAGGATGCCGGTGTAGTTTCCGCCCGTGACCGTGGCATTTGTGACGCCGACATTGGCGAGCGAGCCGCCGCCGGTGACGTATCCGAACAGGCCCGTGTAGGGCTGCGAGGCGCGCGAGATCACCAGCCCGTCGACGACATGACCGTTGCCGTCGAAGCTGCCGGTGAAGCTGTTCCCTGCCGTGCCGATCGGCACGAAGCCGGCGGAGCCCCAGATGTCGGCTGCATTGGCGAAAGCGGTGCCGAAATCGATGTCCCGAGCGAGCGTGTAGCTGGCCGCGAGCGTCGTCGCGTTCATGCCGACGAGCTGGAGCTGATGCGCGTTGTAGATCGTGGTCGACGCCTCCATCTGGAGAAGCGGACGGGTCGATCCGCCGGGCATCGTCCAGGTGCTGGTGAAGTCCCAGCCCGCATAGGAGGATTGTGTGCGCGCCTGTGCACTGGTCAGGCCGCTCGCCGAGACCGTGCCGCCGGCGTTCACACCGGCACCGCTCGTCACGCCGGTGGTCGTCTTGTCCCAGTAGGAGGTGGTGACGGAGCCGCCGTAGTTGAGGCCGACAATGCCGCCCTTATAGCCACCGGTGAGTGCGCCGCTTGCCCAGCTCTGGCTGACGGTGGCACCGCTCCCGGACAGCGAACCGACCAAGCCGCCGACAGTCGACCCTGAGCCGGTCACGTTGCCGATCGCGTAGGTCTTGGTGATGGTCGCCGTGCCGGTGCCGGTGGAGCTCACATAGCCGATCAGGCCTCCGCCGGAAGCGCTCGATGACGTCACCGCCACGTTGCCCGACGCATAGGCCTCCGACACCGTGGCGCTGGCGCCGGTCTGCGCCTGGACCATGCCGATCAGGCCACCCGCATAGGCGCCAGTCACGGCGACGCCGTCCGCCCAGGAGCGGCTCAGCGAGGCTGTCGTGCCGGACCACAGCCGACCGACGAGGCTGCCGACATAGTTGCCGCCGGTGACGCTGCCGCCGACGAGCCCGACATTCGTGATGGTGGCGTTCAGGGTGTCGCCGAACAGGCCGACATAAGACGAGGACGGCCGGTAGATCGTGAGGCCGGTGATGACGTGACCTTGGCCGTCGAACGTGCCGCTGAATTGCGTCGTCGTCGTGCCGATCGGCACGAACCCGGCGCCGCTGTTCCAAGTGGCGGTGCCGCTTGCGTCGATATCAGCCGCGAGCACGTAGGACTTGCCCAGCAGCGTGGCCGACGAGGCGATGCCCTGCAGGCCGTAGATGTCGGCGATCGCATAGGGCGTCGCCGAACTGCCGTCGCCGGACTGCGCGCGAAGGAAAGAGGCGGCGCTGGTGATCGCGAAGCTGGCTGCCGAGAAGGTCGGCAACGTCGCCGCGATCTGGGTCCAGGCTCCGCGCTGCATCGTGAACGAGCCGACATTGATGCCGCCGGTCGCTGAGACATTGTTGGTTGCGTTGATGGTCAACCCGCCGCTGGCCGCGGTGATGTCGGCGTTGATGGCGATGTTGTTGGCGGCGGTCAGCGTCAGCGTGTTGCTGCCGCTCCACGAGATCGCGCTCGCCACCGTGATGTTGCCGTCTTGGGAGCCGGCCGAGCCCGACAGGCCGGTGGTGACCACGACGTTGCCGGAGGCGAGCGCCGCCTGCAGCGTGGCGACGTTCAGCACCGAATCGTCGGCCGACGGAGTGTAGGTGCCGCCGGACAGCGAGCCACCCGAACCGGTGGCGTTCGAGATCGTGATGTTGCGCGGATCGAGCAGCAGCGTGCCGGCGCCGGTGGTGCCGGCGAGATTGGCGGTGCCGGTGAAGTCGAGCAGACGATGACCTGAGACTTCGGCGAAGCCGCCGGCGCCGCCTTGACCCGAGACATCGAGCGCACCTGCGAAGGTCGTCGAGTCATCGGACCAGACCACCACGCGGCCGCCCTGCCCGCTGGTGCCGGCGGCGCTCAGCGTCGCGCCCGCGGCGACGGTCGTGGTCTCGGCATTGGCGACCGGATCGGTCGAGAAGTTGTTGGCGAGGTTGGCGCCGCCCTGATAGTCGCCGCCGATCAGCAGCGTGCCGCCGCTGGTGCCGCTGACGTCGACCTTGCCGGACGACTCGATGGTGACGTCCTTGGCGGTGATCACGACGACACCGCCACTGCCGGTTTTGCCCTTGGCCGCGACTTCGCCGGAAACCTTCGCCGACTCCGTTCCGGTGATCTTGATGCGGCCCCCAGTCGTGCCGCTCGCCTTGAGCTTGCCGGACACCGCGACCTTGGCACCCGAGACGTCGATGGACCCGCCATGTGCGGTCCTGCCGCCGCTGGCACTCAACCGGCCCGAGATCCGCACCCTGCCGCCGGCACCGCCGCCAATGATGATCTTACCATTGCGGGTACCGACCGAATTCGCCCGGATCGTGCCCGGCACATTGATTGCGTCGCGCAGCAGGCCGGCTGCAGTCGCGGCACTGAGATGCACGGTGCCGCCATCGGCGATGATCTTGCCCTTGTTCGACACCAGCGGACGACCGTCCGAGCCGACGATTCCGCCGAGCGAGCTGGTCGGCACCGCCACCGACAGGAAGCCGTCGCCCGCGAGGTCCAGCGTGATAAGTTCGCCGCTGCCGAGCCCGACCTTGCCCAGCCGCGCCGAGATCAGGCCGTCATTGGCGACCTGGCCGCCGAGCAGCGCGGCGAAACCGCCGTCGGACACGTTGATGCGGCCCGCATTGGTCACCGCCGCCGACGCGCCGTTGCCGCTGAACGTGTAGTTGCCCGACATGAAGTCGGAGTCCTTGATGTTCAGCGTCGAGGCCGCGAACGATCCGACATTGACGGTGCCGGTCGGGGTGATGGCGATTCCGTTCGGGTTGACCAGCAGCACCGTGCCGGGCGCGTTGATCGACCCGGCGATGCTCGACGGCGTAGCCCCGGTGACACGATTCAACGTTGCGGACGATGCACCGGGTTGATTGAAGTTCACGGTGCCGCCCTGGCCGACCGAGAACGAATTCCAGTTGATGATGGCGCGATCGGACGACTGGTTGATGTTGAGGGTCGTTGCGTTCGGCGAACTAATCGTCGCGCTGCCGGCGGCGACGCTGCCGCCGCTGGGGAGTTGCTGCGCCATCGACAATGTCGGCGTCAGCACCAGCGCGGTGGCCGCCACCACCGCCACGATCTTGCGCGAGCGCGACCCTCTGCTGTCGGCCGCGCGGGCACGAGGTTGCGAAATCGCCGAACGCTTGACTGACCGAGCCGAACGCATTGTCGCCTTCCCTCCCTCGGACGGCGCGGCGACACGCCGCGCATCGGAGGGATCACTAAAATTTTCTTACAGTGCGAGTTTTGTGGAATAGTGTGCCGGTGATGAGAAATTGAAAATCGGTATAGCTTTCATTCGGCTCGCTGATTTCACCTCTCTCGCACCGACAACCGATTGAACGTACTCGACTAATGCCCATTAACCTGCGAACCATCGATCTTAACCTTCTGGTGATCTTCGAGGCGCTGTACGCCACCAAGAACACCAGCCGCGCGGCCGAACGGCTCGGCATGAGTCAACCTGCGGTGTCGAATGCACTCGCCCGCTTGCGCGATTTGATCGGCGATCCGCTGTTCGTGCGGCAATCGCGCGGCCTCAAGCCGACGATGAAGGCGCAGGAAGTGATCGGCCCGGTGCGCGAGGCGCTGTCGGTGATCGGGCGACAATTTGTCGCCGGCAGCAGCATCGATCTATCGACCTATCGGCGGCAGTTTCGCATCGTCATCACCGATCCTTACGAGCCGATCATGATGCCGCCGATCGTGCGAGTCGTCGCGGCGGAAGCTCCGGGCGTCGAGATCGAGTGCATTCAGCCGACCGCAGGATTCGCCGAGCTGCTGCGCGAGGGCTCAATCGATCTGGCGTGCTCGGTGTTTCCGGTCGACACCACCGATCTGGTGGTGAAGTCGCTCGGCCAGACCGACTTCGTGATCGTCAGCCGCCGCGACCATCCGGCGATCACCAAGCCGCTCGATCGCGCCACCTTTCTGACGCTGCCGCAGATCACGATCGGACGCGAACTACGCGGCATGACGGGAATCGAGAAGGTCCACGTCACCCAGAACATCAAGCGCCGCACGCCCTATGCGGCGGCGAAGATCTGGTCGATTCCGCCGATGGTGGAGCGCACCGATCTGATCGCCTTCCTGCCGCGGCGCTTTGCCGAGGAAGTCGCCGGCAACTTCCATCTCGATCTGCACGAGGTCCCGATCGAGATGGAGCTTCAGCACGGCTACATCATGTGGCACGTCAACAGCGAGCACGATCCGGGCCATCGCTGGCTGCGCGAAAGCATGCTGCAGGCGATCCATCCGGGATGGGGCGCCCGCCCGGAGCCGAGCCAGATCGACGAGCACGTCGCCGCAACTCCCGCGTGAGCGCAACGCGCGATCACGACAGCGGCGCCGCTCCACGCCTGAGTACTGGCGTCGCGAACCGTTTCAGTAGCGCAGCGACAGGCCGGTGAAGACACGCCAGCCGGGCTGCTGAAACGGGTCGTCTGTGACCTTGCGGGCCCCTTCCAGAAAACCGAACACGTCGACCGGCATCGCGGCGGTCTGCGGCATGCTGAAGCGCACGCCAGCGCCCCAGTTGGAGGCGTGCTGGCTGGCGACCTCCAGGATGCTCGGCTGCGCGAGAATGCGCTCGCCGGTGGCCGCGAACAGATACGGGGTCACTTCCCCCGTCACGTTCGGCACCGCGAACGGATGGCCGAATTCGGTACGCACGACCCAGCCGGTATCGCCGATGAACGAGCCGGCGCTGTAGCCGGACAGCATCCTGGCGCCGACCAGGTCGAACTGCTCCGAATGCAGCAGCGGCTTGTCGAACGAGGTCTGGCCGTTGGCGAACGCCGCCACGAAGAAGCCGGCCGGAAGGCTCTGCGTCAGTTCGAAATGCCCGGCCAGCTTGGTGAACACCGTGTCCGCGCCGGCGCGCGACAGCGGCAGCAACGGGCTGGCGTCGGCGGCGGTGCGCGCGCCGAACGCGTCGAGACCACGCGACAGGGTGACGCCGTAACCGATCACGGTGCCGCTCTCGCGCAGCCGCCACAATCCCTCGACGCTACCGCGCACCGTCCGCACCCGATCGAGGCTGAGCGGCAGCGCCGGACTGAACAGCAGCGACTCGATCTCTTCATCGGTGGAGTCGAACCGTACGCTGAACGTCAGTTCGGCATCGCGGCGTTTGAGTGCCGCATAGGACAGCCGGCCGTAGCCCTGCGTCAGGAAGCCCTGCGACGCCGTCAGCAGCGAGGCGGCCTGCGGCGTGGTGATGCCGCGGGTGAAGCCGCCGTCGAACTTCCAGCCGTCGCTGCCGAGCGGCGTGGCGAATGTTGCGCTCAGATATCGCCGCGTCGGAAACGCGCTGGTGTAGTCGTTATCGGGCAATCCGGCGGCCGACACGGTGATCTGCTCGCCCATGCCGAACACGCTGTTGAGCGACGCGCTCGCCACCACCTGCCCGGTGCCGAACACCGAAGGCATCGCGTTGTCGGCATAGACCGACGCGGAGACCGGCTTGTAGGTGCCGGCCAGCACCAGCACCGCACCGCCGACCTGCTTGCCCGCACTGAATACGGCGTTGAGCACGATGCCGGGTGTCTCGCCGGCGAGCAGCAGGCGCCGTTCCAATTCAGCCTGCGTCAGATGGCGCTTGTCGATCAGCGACGACACCACCGCGACCACGGCCTTGCGTCCAGGCTCGGCGATGTTGCTGGCATCGATCTGCTCGACGAAGCCGTCGATGATCGTCACCTTCACACCCGCCGCGGCGCCGAGCTCCTGCGGCGGCACCACGACGCGCACCAGCGGATAGCCGGCACGGGAGTACACCGCCTGCAATGCAGTCGCGAAATCGAACACCTGCGCAACGGAGATGCGCTTGCCGACCAGTTGTGCGGCAAGCCGCTTGCGTTCGGCTGCGAGCTCCTCGAATTCACCTTCGATGGCGATCCCGGTGAGCTTGAAGGTGAGCGCCTTGGCGCCCGGCGGAATCGTAGCGCCGGCTTCGACGCGCGGCAGAATGATGCGGGTCGGCGCGGACACAGAGGGGGGAACGACCGGCGGCGCCACCTGGCTCGGCGGCGGAGCGATCTGCGCCACCGCAGCGTCGGTCGATTGCCAAACGATCGCAGCGATCACGCAAGCGGTCGCACCCGCTACTCTGAAACGACTCCACCTGCGCATGCACCCTCGCCTCTGCCTCGTCCGTTCTTCGGCGGATATCGCAGTGAGCACAAGTGCAAGGATGCATCACTCGGCGACGGGTGATATCGGCGAGCTCAATAGCTCCTATTTCCAAATTCAATTGGTCCTCTCCCAATGCCGTGCCTAACAGGATGTTCGCACGCGGCGAACAATCCGCCGACGTGAGCACGCGAAACGAAAACGGAGTGGAGTGCGATGGCCAAGGTTCGTGATTGGGGCATGATGGCGTTTGTTCTGACGATCGCGGCGACGACCTCGGCTCAGGCCGCACCGGATAAACCGGCTGCAATCGCAGATACGCAGACGCCGCAGGCCACCACCGCGACCTATCAGGACTGGACCGTGCGCTGCGACATCCGCGACGCGGCGAAGACGTGCGAGATGGCGCAGGCGATGCAGATCAAGGGCCAGCCGCAGCCGGTGACGCAGATCGCGATCGGTCAGCAGAGCAAGACCTCGCCGATGAAGATCGTGTTTCAAGTGCCGATCAACGTCGCGCTCGGCGACGGCCCGCGCCTCGTCGTCGACGACAAGGACCCCGGCATCGCCGCTGCGTATCGCCGCTGCGTGCCGGTCGCCTGCTTCGCCGACGCCGACCTCAAGGACGATCAGATCAAGAAACTGAAAGGCCTCAGCGAAAACGGCAAGCTGCAGTTCAGAGATGCGGCCGATCAGCTGATCTCGATCCCGGTGTCGTTCAAAGGCTTCGACCAGGCGTTCGACGCGATGCTAAAGAGATAGCACACCGGATCTCGCTTGAGAGAATGCGCATCCCCCTCATGTCCAAGCGAGATTTATGCGAGGCGTTACTTACGCCCGGGGACAGCTCTGGATCGCGGCGGACATCGCCAATACTAAGCATCCTTATGTGT
The DNA here is from genome assembly GCF_010906995.1 of Rhodopseudomonas sp. WA056. Lineage (NCBI taxonomy): Bacteria > Pseudomonadati > Pseudomonadota > Alphaproteobacteria > Hyphomicrobiales > Nitrobacteraceae > Rhodopseudomonas > Rhodopseudomonas sp. WA056. The sequence goes on from NZ_QPFS01000091.1 coordinate 7,698, forward strand.
GCTCAATGCAAGTCGGGCTCCGTCACGTCCGCGCCAAATAGACTGGATCTTCGCAATGGCCTTCCCCGCCGCCAGCGATCATCCGTCCCATCGACCATATTGGACCTTCTTGTAGACCGCTGCGACTGTCGCCAACGTATGGGAGATCGAGATCGGTTGGCGCGATCAATTTCGAAGTCCGATCGTCAAATTCTTGCCGGCCCTCATCGCGTCGAGCTACGGTGTCTTGACAGGCTCGCTATACAGTGAACCTCGAAGGCGCACGTTTGAATCGATATTACTTAAGTCCTGGCATTGTCGACCTGAAAGCTCATGCTGGCCGGGATGTACAGTCGGAGCTGCGTCTGGATCATCATCACCGCTCGCGCTTGTCGGCGACGATGCGCACGGCGATAAAGGCGACGAGATGACCAGGCCGTGAGCACCGCGGCCTGGTCGAACGAGCATCCGGGCGCCGCACTGCTTGCAGCGCTGACGCTGCGCGTCGTCCACACTCCGGACGATTTCACCGCCTGGTCGATTTGCGCCTCGGCGTGCCCGGCTTTTGGCGAGCTTGGTGGTCCCCTTCTTCAGGCGCACGTGTTGTCATAGAAGGGCGACATCGTCAGGGGCGTATAGATGTGCGGAATGACCGGCGTCGCTTATAGCGAACCAGCTGGGGCGCGCGGTGGATCGCATGTCGATCATTTTGATCTCAGCCCACGTGGATGACGATACGATGCGTGGCATCACCAGCACGCGCGTAACGGCCGTCTTACCAAGATGCTGCAGTCGAACACCATGATTGACAAGATCGAGAGCGGACTGGCGAAGGATGTGTAATTGGACGAGGCTCCCGTGCCAGATCTGGTGAGGACTCAGAGTGCTTCGGCCGGATTTTAGCGTCCGCTTCTGGCCCAAGCCAGACATTGTCCCCCGCTTTTCGTATCGCCCGCTTTCCGTGTGAAGCAGACGCGCGGGCCTGGAACCTGCAATTGGCGTCTCGATCACGACCTTCGCCAGCCTCTTGAGTACGCGGCCGGTCGAGGCATCCGCGAAGACGTGTCCGCGGCCGACAAGCAAGGTGAACGGCTGCGCCATCCGTGGCGGAGGTGATCGACCGACCACAGTCCGGCGCAGCGATGCGGATCACCGCTCCCGCCGCAGACAACGGCGGGTTACGCACCCGGCGCCGGACGGTACCGAACTCAGGTCGACAAAGACGCTGAATTGGGCTTTCGTCTCTCGATTACGCCGTCAGATTTCTTTCCAGAACGATCATTGCCGACCATGCATTTCGCCCATTCGACACCGACTTCGGAAGATGACTGGGAGCCGCTGCCTCGACATCTGCACGAGGTCGCGAAGCTTGCAAGGCAGTTCGGCGCCAAATTCGGCGGCGGCAACGCCGCCGAGATCGCCGGTCGTCTTCACGATCTCGGCAAGTACTCGGCCGCGTTTCAGCACTATCTGCGGGGACAGCGGCCTCGCGGCGTCGATCATGCGACTGCCGGCGCGCAGGAGGTCGTCAAACTCGGCACCGGGATAAATGGCCTGATCGCCAGACTGCTCGCTTGCGGGATCGCTGGGCATCACGGCGGCCTGCCCGATCCACTCGGCGCGGGCAGCCTCGACGACCGGCTGAAAAAATCCGTCGAGCCACTGGATCCGATCTGGCGAAGCGAGGTGGCGTGCGAGGCCTCCCCCCTGATGCCGGCACCATTCGAACTCTACAAGGGCGCGCAGCAGCCGGGGCCTCCGCGTCAGGCTTTTCAGTTCGCCTTCCTGGGCCGGATGCTGTTCTCGTGCCTGGTCGACGCCGACTTCCTGTGTACAGAAGCGTTCTACGCCGCGGTCGAAGGGCGCCCGGTCGATCGCGACTGGCCGAGGCTGCCGCAGATCGTCGATGGGCTGATCGCCCGGTTCGACGGCTACATGGCCGACAAGCAGCAGCGCGCGCGACACGGCCAACTCAACACACTACGGCGCGACATCCTCGCGCACGTCCGCAGCAAGGCAGAGCTGCCGCGCGGCGTCTTCACGTTGAATGTCCCGACCGGCGGCGGCAAGACGCTCGCTTCGCTCGCCTTTGCTCTGAATCATGCCAAACGGCACCAGATGGACCGGATCATCTATGCGATCCCGTTCACGGCCATTATCGAGCAGACCGCAGGCGTTTTCCGTGACGCCATCGGCGACGAGACCCTGCTCGAACATCATTCGGCGATCGAACTCGATGCGCTCGACATCAAGGCCGACAATGGAGAAGCCCGCGGCATCGACGACGGCGCACGCGACGGCAAGCTGCGGCTCGCTGCCGAGAACTGGGCGGCGCCGGTCATCGTCACCACCAATGTCCAGTTGTTCGAGAGCCTGTTCGCGAACCGCACCTCGCGCTGCCGCAAGCTGCACAATCTCGCCAACGCCGTGATCGTTCTGGACGAGGCGCAGACGATCCCCAGGAACGTTCTGCTTCCCTGCATCGCCGCGCTCGACGAACTGGCGCGCAACTACGGCTGCACCGTGGTGCTATGCACCGCGACCCAGCCGGCGCTCGGAGCCGACCGGTTCACGGGCGGCCTGCAGCTCTCTCCAGACAGCGAACTGGCACCGAACCCGGAGCAGCTCCACACAGCGCTCCGCCGCACGACGCAACGGCTCGCGGGCGAGTGGAGCGACGACCAGTTGCTCGACGATATCGCACAATCGGGTTCGGCACAGGCGCTGGTGATCGTCAACAGCCGCAGACATGCGCGCGCGCTCTACGAAGCTGGCAAACGCCGCGCCGTCGAAGGATTGCTGCATCTCACCACCAGGCAGATCCCGGCCGACCGCCGCGCGATCCTGGCGGAGATTCGGCAGCGGCTGGCGGACGATGCGCCGTGCGTGGTGATCGCGACCTCGCTGGTCGAAGCCGGCGTCGATCTCGACTTTCCACGGGTGTGGCGCGCGGAGGCCGGGCTCGATCAACTCGCCCAGGCAGCCGGCCGCTGCAACCGCGAGGGCCGCGCACCGGCCGACGCCAGCATCGTCACCATCTTCAAGCCAGCCGCGGCCAAGCCACCATCGGAAATCGCCGGTCTGATCGGCGACACTCAGCGCATCTTCAAGGACCATCAGGGCGATCTGTTTTCGCCGCAGGCGATGGAGGCGTACTTCAACGAAGTCTATTGGCGGCTGCAGGACGGCCTCGACCGCATCCACATCCGCGACGCCGACGGCCGAAAGGTCGAGGCGCAGACCATGGAGCAATTCACGGTCAGCGCCGGGCAGCCGCACTTCGCTTACCGCACTGTCGGCGAGGCCTTCCGCCTGATCGAGAGCGGGATGGCGCCAGTGATCGTGCCGACCGATTCCGAAGCGCTCGACACGCTGGCGGCGCTCCGCGGCGGGCTGCCGCCCGTCGTCGCCGCGCGGCGGCTGAGGCACTATCTGGTGCAGGTACCGCCGCGGGAGCGCGAGCGGATGATCGCCAATGGCCACGTCCGCTATTTCGCGGCCGAACGGTTCGGCGACCAATTCGCCGTGCTGGAGACGGCTTCCCTATACTCCGCCGAAATCGGCCTGCGCTGGGAAGACGCCGACGAATTTACCTGGGCCATCGTGTAGCGAACAGCCGGAGCTGCGTCGCTGCAAATACCGCCGGCGACGAATTGCGCTCGACTGGTTTTCGTGCACTATCACAATGCTGGGTTGTGGATCGGGGTGAAGTATGGCGTATGGAATTCGCCTTCGCGTTAAGGGGCGCTGGGCGTTGTTCACACGGCCTGAGATGAAGGTCGAGCGCGTCTCCTATGATGTGATGACGCCGTCCGCCGCCCGCGGCATTCTCGAAGCGATCCACTGGAAGCCGGCGATCCGCTGGGTGATCGACGAGATCCACGTCCTCAAGCCGATCCGCTTCCAGTCGATCCGCCGCAACGAGGTCGGCGCCAAAGCACCGGTGGCGTCGATCCGCAAGGCGATGAAGAGCGGCGACATCGGCGACCTTGCGCTGATCGTCGAGGACAATCGGCAGCAACGCGCGGCGACGCTGCTGTCGGACGTCGACTATGTGATCTGTGCGCATTTCGAAATGACCGCCAAGGCGGGACCGGACGACAACGAGGCCAAACACCTCGACACCTTCAACCGCCGCGCCCGCAAGGGACAGTCGTTTCATCAGCCATGCCTCGGCGCCCGCGAATTTCCGGCGAGCTTTGCGTTGCTCGAACCTGATCAAGCGCTGCCGCAGCCCGACAACCAAGATCGCACCGCCGCGCTCGGGTTCGGCACGCCGCGCGATCTCGGCTTCATGCTGTACGACATCGATCACGGCGGCGACCGCGGCTCGATCCTGTTCCGGGCGACGCTGGTCGATGGGGTGGTGAAAGTGCCGCCGCCAGGATCGCCGGAGCTGCGACGATGACCGCCCTCGCAGCCCTCGTCCGCGCTTATGATCGGATGGCCCAGCGCGGCGAGGTACCGCCGTTCGGATATTCGCAAGAGAAGATCGGCTTCGTCATTCCACTGAATGCTGACGGAACAGTGGCCGGACAGCCGATCGATCTACGGGTCGGCGAGGGCCGCAAGAAGACAGCACGCCAACTTTCGGTCCCAGCATCGTTCAAGCGTCCCGGCACGATTCCGAAGCCCTTCTTCCTCTGGGACAATACGGCGTTCGTTCTCGGGATCACCGCCACGGAAGGGAAAGATCCCTTCTCAAGACACGCTGCATTTCAAAAGTCACACCAAGCTTGGCTGGCCGGCACAACTGATGAAGGCCTGCAAGCCCTGCTGCGCTTTCTCGAGGCCTGGACGCCGGAGCGTTTCGCGGAATGGGGCTGGTCCGAAGAGATCAAGGACCAGAATGTGGTGTTCGCGCTGGAAACCGAGCGCCTGCGCAACATCTATCTGCACGACCGCCCCGCGGCGCGTGCGCTGTGGGCGCGGCTGATGGCGGGCAGCGACAAGACCGAGGCGATCTGTCTGGTGTCCGGCGAACGGGCCCCGCTGGCGCGGCTGCATCCGGCCATCAAGGGCGTGTGGGGCGCGCAATCCTCCGGCGCTTCGATCGTGTCGTTCAATCTCGACGCCTTCACCTCCTACGGCCACGACCAAGGCGCCAACGCGCCGATCTCGGAAGCCGCCGCCTTCGCCTACACCTCGGTGCTCAATCGCTTTCTCGATCGCGGCAGCGGTCATCGCATTCAGGTCGGCGATGCATCCACCGTGTTCTGGGCCGAGGCATCGGACCAGGCCTCGGCCGACACCGCCGAACAGATGTTCGCCTCGCTGTTCGCCGTGGACGAAAACACCGAATCCAAGAAGGTCGGCGCGATCCTGGAAAATGTCGCACAAGGCCGGCCGATCAGCGATCTGAAGCCGGCCCTGCCGCCCGGCGTTCGTTTCTATGTCCTCGGGCTGGCGCCGAACGCGGCGCGGCTGTCGGTGCGGTTCTATATCGAGGACGATTTCGACATCATTGCCGTTCGCTACCTGCGCCACCTCGCGCGCCTGCGCATCGATCCGCCGCCGCGCGAGCCGTCGCCGTCGCTGTGGCGCTACCTGATCGAGACCGCGGTGCTGCGCAAGAGCGAGAACATCCCGCCCAATCTCGCCGGCGACTGGCTGCGCGCGATCCTCACCGACACGCCCTACCCGCTGACGTTGCTGTCGTCGCTGATCATGCGGCTGCGCGCCGACCACGACGTCAGCGCGCTGCGCGTCGGCCTGATGAAGTCGATCCTGATCAGAAATTTCGGCATGGAGAACACCCCGGTGGCGCTCGATCTGAATTGCAAAGACCAAGGCTATTTGCTCGGGCGGCTGTTCGCCGTCTATGAGCAGATCCAGACCGCCGCGCTCGGGCGCAACGTCAATGCGACCATCCGCGACAAGTTCTACGGCGCGGCGGCGGCGCAGCCGCGCAAGGTATTCGCCCTGCTCGCCGCCGGCGCCGGCAATCACCTGTCGAAGATCGGCAAGCTGCGGCCGGGCCACCGCGTCAACCTGGAAAAGGACGTCGGCTCCGTCATGGACATGATGGAGCCCGACAGTGATCCGTTTCCCGCCAGCCTGTCCGACAAGAGCCAGGCGCTGTTCGCCCTCGGCTATTACCACCAGCGCAACAAGTATTTCCGAACATCCGAGTCCCCCGATACTGCCGCTCCGGAGATTGCCGCATGAGCCCGCTCGCCAATCGCTATGATATCGTTTTCCTGTTCGACGTCACCCGCGGCAACCCCAACGGCGATCCCGATGCCGGCAATCTGCCGCGGATCGATCCGGAGACCAATTTCGGCCTGGTCACCGACGTCTGCCTCAAGCGCAAGATCCGCAACTACACCGAGCTCGCCAAGGGCGACCAGCCGGGCTACCGCATCTATGTGCAGGAAGGCTCGATCCTGAACGAAAAGCACCGTGAGGCTTACAAGGCGATCCGCGGCGACGGCGACAAATCTTCCAAGGACAAGCTCAATCCGCAAAACGACGACGAAGCGCGCGCGATCACCAAATTCATGTGCGACAATTTCTTCGACGTCCGCAGCTTCGGCGCGGTGATGAGCACCGGCATCAATGCCGGTCAGGTGCGCGGCCCGGTGCAGGTGACGTTTGCGACCTCGATCGAGCCGATCCTGCCACTCGAAATCTCGATCACCCGCATGGCCGCGACCAACGAAAAGGAAAAGGCGGAGCGCGACAAGGCCGGCGGTGACGACGAGCGCACCGAGAACCGCACCATGGGCCGCAAGCACATCGTGCCTTACGGCCTGTATCGCGCCCACATCTTCGTCAATGCCAAGCTCGCCGAGCGCACCGGCTTCAGCCAGGACGACCTCGACCATCTGTTCACATCGCTGTCGGTGATGTTCGAGCATGATCGCTCCGCAGCGCGGGGCGAGATGGTGTCGCGGCGCGGCATCGCCTTCAAACACGCATCGGCGCTCGGCAATGCCCATGCCCAGGCGCTGTTCGACCGCGTCGAAGTCTGGCGCCGCGTCGGCGAGGATCTGATCAGGCCGGGCGATCCCCGCCTCGACAATTACAAGCCGGCGCGGCAGTACGGCGACTACGAGGTGACGATTAGGCGCGACGGCCTGCCGGACGGCATCGAGGTGGTCGAGCTGTTCTGAATCGGCGGCACGCGACCATGCCGGCAGTCGCCGCGCCCGAGCTCGACGAGCCGATCCCGCTGTCGGCGCTGCAGCACGCGGTGTATTGCCTGCGCCAGGCGGCGTTGATCCACATCGAGCGGATGTGGGAGGAAAACCGCTTCACCGCCGAAGGGCGCGTGCTGCACGACACCGTGCACGAGGCTGCCGACCACCGCCGCGGCGCCGTGCGCCGCGTCAGTGCGATGCCGCTGGCATGCCGCCGGCTGAACCTCGCCGGCACCGCCGATCTGGTCGAATTCCGGGATGGGCCGGACGGCGAGACACCGTTTCCGGTCGAATACAAGCGCGGCAAGGCCAAGCTGCACCGCGCCGACGAGGTCCAGCTTTGTGCCCAGGCTTTGTGTCTGGAAGAGATGACCGGCCGCGCGGTCCCCGAGGGCGCATTGTTCTACGCCACCACGCGCCGCCGCGTCGGCGTGCCGTTCGATGCCGAGCTCCGGCGACTGACCGAGCAGGTCGCCTGCGATTTTGCCGCGCTGATCGCGGCCGGCGCGACCCCGCCGGCAAGCTATCGCGCCGACCGCTGCAACGCCTGCTCGCTGATCGAGCTGTGCCGGCCGAAGCTGGCTCGAACCTCCGCCGCCGAATTCCGCCGGCGGGCGATCGCCGCTTCCCTCGCCGATGCGCCCGGAGGCGAGTTGCCGTGAAGAAGCTGCTCAACACGCTTTACGTCACCACCGAGGGAGCGTCGCTGCGCAAGGACGGCGAAAACCTCGTGGCCGAAGTGGAGAGCGAGGAGCGCGCGCGGGTGCCGTTCCACATGCTGGCCTCGGTGGTGGTGTTCGGCGGCGTTTACGTGTCGCCGCCGCTGATCCAGGCGCTGGCGGCGCGCGGCATCACCATCGTGCTGCTCGACCGCGCCGGCCGCTTTCAGGCCCGCATCGAAGGCCCGGTAAGCGGCAACGTGCTGCTGCGCCGCGCCCAGTATCGCGTCTCCGAACGGCCGACCGATATCGTGCGCAGCTTCGTCTCGGCCAAGGTTGCCAATCAGCGCACGGTGCTTCAGCGGTCGCTGCGAGACTATGGCGAGGAGATGGCCGTCGGCCCGCGCAGCCGCATCGAATCCGTCGTCGATCGTCTCGCCGGCATCCTGCGCCGCGTCGGCATGACCGATCTCGACGTCGAAGCCCTGCGCGGCGCCGAGGGCGAAGCCGCGTTCGGTTACTTCTCGGTGTTCGGCAGCCTGATCCGGGTGACCGATCCGGAGATGCAGTTTGGCGGCCGCAGCCGGAGGCCGCCGCGCGACGCCGTCAACGCGGTGCTGTCTTTCATCTACGTACTGCTGACACACGACTGTCGCAGCGCCGCCGAGGCTGTCGGGCTGGATCCAGCCGTCGGATTTCTGCATCGCGATCGTCCCGGACGCCCGAGTCTCGCCCTCGACCTGATGGAGGAACTGCGGCCGGTGCTGGCGGACCGGCTGGCGCTGTCGCTGATCAACCGTCGGCAGCTTCGGCCGCGCGATTTCGAAACACAGGACGGCGGCGCGACGCTCTTGACCGACGACGGCCGGCGGACCGTCCTGACCGCCTGGCAGGACCGGAAGAAGGAAGAGCGGCAGCATCCGTTTCTCGGAGAGACTGCACAGCTCGGCCTCGTGCCCTATCTGCAGGCGCAATTGCTCAGTCGACACTTGCGGGGCGACCTCGATGCCTATCCGCCTTACATCTGGAAGTAGCGATCCGGCGACAGCGAGACGCGATGCCGTCGCCGCGCAGCGGTCTCCTCATTCCAGCGCGCCCGGATGCGCGCCGGGCCAATCCATCGCTGATCGCGCGTATGATCGACAGGTGCCGCGATGCTCGTGCTCGTGACTTACGACGTTCGAACCAGTGAGCCCGGCGGTCAGGCGCGGTTGCGGCGCGTCGCCCGGGCCTGCCAGGACTATGGACAGCGTGTGCAATATTCGGTGTTCGAGATCGAAGTCGACCCGGCGCAATGGACAGCGCTGCGCGCGCGGCTCGAAAGCCTGATCGCGCCGAAGCACGACAGCCTGCGCTATTATTATCTGGGCGCCAACTGGCGCCGCCGCGTCGAGCACGTCGGCGCCAAGCCGGCGACCGATTTCGGCGAGCCGCTGATCGTCTGACAGCACGCGCGAACCACCAGCACACACGCCGCCCCCGGAACCTTCGCGCCGGCACAAGCCTCTGACGCACAAGTCGGTTTTCGTCCCCCGTCGTGCTTTCCCCGCAATCCCTCCCCGCCTCCTCTGAGGTTCGCGCCGGCCAGCTCACTTTGCTTGCAGCGATAATCAGTTATGGTCTGGCCGTCGCTCCCCGCGCGGGAGCGTGGATCGAAACAGATGGTCGCATTTGCGGTCCCCCCGACAGGCGGAGTCGCTCCCCGCGCGGGAGCGTGGATCGAAACCGCGGAGATAGGCACCGGAAACGAAATCCGGACGTCGCTCCCCGCGCGGGAGCGTGGATCGAAACAGCAAGGGTTGCCGTCAGCCGGCTCGAAAACCGGTCGCTCCCCGCGCGGGAGCGTGGATCGAAACAGCGAAGCGTGGGATACGGCATGAACAGCGACTTGTCGCTCCCCGCGCGGGAGCGTGGATCGAAACAAACTATGACTAGCTTGCCGCCCGACGAACAGCGCGCGTCGCTCCCCGCGCGGGAGCGTGGATCGAAACGGCCTGCCGCCTGGCGAGTTCTGGCGCGCGACGGTCGCTCCCCGCGCGGGAGCGTGGATCGAAACGGTGCCGGTGATGGTGTCTCCGGGCGAGACGATCGGTCGCTCCCCGCGCGGGAGCGTGGATCGAAACTTTATCGCGTGGCGGCCGCAGAGCTATCCGCGCGAGTCGCTCCCCGCGCGGGAGCGTGGATCGAAACCCCGGCGGCGGCAGTGGCGTGGAGGCAGTCACTTGTCGCTCCCCGCGCGGGAGCGTGGATCGAAACCTCGACGTCGCTGTTGATCGTGTGGAAGGACCTGTCGCTCCCCGCGCGGGAGCGTGGATCGAAACCACCGAGCCCGCAACGCCCGTCTGTCAGAAGCCGGTCGCTCCCCGCGCGGGAGCGTGGATCGAAACGCCAAGGCCGAGGAAATGCGCGCCAGTTACTACGGTCGCTCCCCGCGCGGGAGCGTGGATCGAAACAAGGCGCCCGCAAGCGATCTCGAAATAGGTCGGGTGTCGCTCCCCGCGCGGGAGCGTGGATCGAAACTCGCCTCGGACATCCAGCGCGCGCTGGGTGGCTACGGTCGCTCCCCGCGCGGGAGCGTGGATCGAAACGTGGCATCGGCCGTGATGCCGAGCCGGGTCATGCGGTCGCTCCCCGCGCGGGAGCGTGGATCGAAACGGCTTGATCGGCGCACTGCTGCCATCCAACGCGGTCGCTCCCCGCGCGGGAGCGTGGATCGAAACTCGCCGCGGTGCTCGCGCTCGCGTGCATCGCCGCTGTCGCTCCCCGCGCGGGAGCGTGGATCGAAACCGCTGAAGGTGCTGCCGCCCACAACCAGCCAAAACGTCGCTCCCCGCGCGGGAGCGTGGATCGAAACATTGCCAAGACGGTTCAGATCCCGAACGGACCAAAGTCGCTCCCCGCGCGGGAGCGTGGATCGAAACGGCATCGAAAGCATGTCGCGGCGGCGCGACGCGAGTCGCTCCCCGCGCGGGAGCGTGGATCGAAACCTAGTCAACCGGGTAAGCTCTGCGGAACGTCCCTAGTCGCTCCCCGCGCGGGAGCGTGGATCGAAACACCAGCCGCTCGGCGCGGGTGCCGTCGAGCTGGCGTCGCTCCCCGCGCGGGAGCGTGGATCGAAACGCCGCGGGCGGCCGTCTGGTCAACTGCTATCCGGAGTCGCTCCCCGCGCGGGAGCGTGGATCGAAACGCGCCATGCTGTCGCCCTGGGTCTCGAGGATCTGTCGCTCCCCGCGCGGGAGCGTGGATCGAAACATTCGCCCTGACGCGGTCCCAGCCAGATTGAATCGTCGCTCCCCGCGCGGGAGCGTGGATCGAAACCTTGGACGCAACTATTCCGGCTGGGTCTGCGAGCCGTCGCTCCCCGCGCGGGAGCGTGGATCGAAACCATCAACAGCACTGGAGCATCATCATGACTTGGCGTCGCTCCCCGCGCGGGAGCGTGGATCGAAACAAAGCCTCGGCAAACGACCCGGAACGCCTCTCCAGGTCGCTCCCCGCGCGGGAGCGTGGATCGAAACCTCGTCGCTGTGTGCTCAACGGCACGATCAATCCGTCGCTCCCCGCGCGGGAGCGTGGATCGAAACGTTCCAACTTCATCAGCCATGATAAGTCTCCTTGTCGCTCCCCGCGCGGGAGCGTGGATCGAAACATTCAACAGGGCTTTCGGAGTGTGTGCGATGAGCGTCGCTCCCCGCGCGGGAGCGTGGATCGAAACATCGGAAAGGCCCGCGCCGGCCGCCTGCTCGACGGTCGCTCCCCGCGCGGGAGCGTGGATCGAAACATCGCTCCGGTGTTGCCGGGGGAGACGATGAAAAGTCGCTCCCCGCGCGGGAGCGTGGATCGAAACGCCGCGGCGGCTGCATCAGGTGTGCCGGCCGCGGGTCGCTCCCCGCGCGGGAGCGTGGATCGAAACCTCCGACTATCGGATCGACGATGAGCACCACAAGTCGCTCCCCGCGCGGGAGCGTGGATCGAAACGAGCTACCCTTGCCCGCATTGCACACATCACATGGTCGCTCCCCGCGCGGGAGCGTGGATCGAAACCTCAAATGCCTCGTGGTCAAGAACACCCTCGGCCTGTCGCTCCCCGCGCGGGAGCGTGGATCGAAACTTTGGACGCGCGCGTGCCGAGCACGGCCACAGTCGTCGCTCCCCGCGCGGGAGCGTGGATCGAAACGTCGAAGCCGTCACCCTGGTCGACGAAACCGGGCTGTCGCTCCCCGCGCGGGAGCGTGGATCGAAACTGGTCGTAGGGACGCTGGCCGCGGACCGCATATTGGTCGCTCCCCGCGCGGGAGCGTGGATCGAAACGTGCTGCTGGTCGGCGCCGTTAAGGCAAGCTCGGCGTCGCTCCCCGCGCGGGAGCGTGGATCGAAACATGCTCGCCGCCGGGCCGGTGAACTGCATATAGGGTCGCTCCCCGCGCGGGAGCGTGGATCGAAACACGAATTGATCGCCGTACATGAAGAGATCACGGAGTCGCTCCCCGCGCGGGAGCGTGGATCGAAACCCGACACGTCGCCGTGAGTTGTCGACGCTCCGGCGGTCGCTCCCCGCGCGGGAGCGTGGATCGAAACACTCACGGCCGCACCCCTTTTGAGCACTCACGGCCGTCGCTCCCCGCGCGGGAGCGTGGATCGAAACGGTGCCGGCTTCAGCCTGGCGCGGTTGGATGGATGTCGCTCCCCGCGCGGGAGCGTGGATCGAAACTCGTGTTCGCTCATTCCGCCGCTCCTGACCAGTTGGTCGCTCCCCGCGCGGGAGCGTGGATCGAAACCAATGATCACGCTGGCACTTTTTGTATAACCAGCGGTCGCTCCCCGCGCGGGAGCGTGGATCGAAACCTCGCCGCCCTCGGCGACCTCGTCCCCGCCGCCAAGTCGCTCCCCGCGCGGGAGCGTGGATCGAAACCTCGATTGCGCCGGCCGCGAGGTGGTGAACGCGCGTCGCTCCCCGCGCGGGAGCGTGGATCGAAACTCGTCGCTGACGGCGACGGCCGCATGGGCGTCGCGTCGCTCCCCGCGCGGGAGCGTGGATCGAAACTCGATCGCCGCCGCGGCGAGCGCCTGGCGGTCGGGTCGCTCCCCGCGCGGGAGCGTGGATCGAAACGTTCAAACTGGTTGAGGACGAGCGTGCGGCAGCAGTCGCTCCCCGCGCGGGAGCGTGGATCGAAACACACCGCCGACGCTCCGCGCCGCCTGTGTCGTCGGTCGCTCCCCGCGCGGGAGCGTGGATCGAAACCTCAGTGCCTTCTGCGCCTCAGCCATCGCCTTGAGTCGCTCCCCGCGCGGGAGCGTGGATCGAAACTTGCCGTCGATCACGCGGATCGGCCGGGTGCGCGGTCGCTCCCCGCGCGGGAGCGTGGATCGAAACTTCGACAGCAGACCGAGGCTCTTGCCGAGCGCCTGTCGCTCCCCGCGCGGGAGCGTGGATCGAAACGCTCACGGCCGCACGCCTTTGAGCAGGTGCCGCTGTCGCTCCCCGCGCGGGAGCGTGGATCGAAACAGATATCGGTCGTAGGCATCGCTCTTGGTCTGCGGTCGCTCCCCGCGCGGGAGCGTGGATCGAAACTTCGGTAGCTTCTTGCTCATCGCTGCTGCCCGCGTCGCTCCCCGCGCGGGAGCGTGGATCGAAACGAGCTATATTCTCCCGCGCGCTCGGCGACGTGCTCCGGTCGCTCCCCGCCCGGGAGCGCGCTCGCGCGCGGCGGCAATGACACATCGACTGCTTGACAAGAGCGACGCCCAGAGCACTACATATTGTATTCGCGGTCTCTCGAATCCTTTGATCGAGGGCTAAGAGGGAATCCGGTGCGGCGTTACCGCCTGAGCCGGAGCTGCCCCCGCAACTGTCAGCGGCGAGCCGACGTCATCAGGCCACTGGGAGCAATCCTGGGAAGGCGGACTGAGGCAATGACCCGCAAGCCAGGAGACCT
>NZ_QPFS01000092.1:0-20757 GCF_010906995.1 Rhodopseudomonas sp. WA056
GCTGAGGCCGATCGTCATGCAGCTCGCGGCCGCTTACTTCCTGCAGGCCAAGGGTCCGAATGGCCGTCCGCTCGATCCGGTGGCGCGCTTCCATCTCGGCAACGGCGCGCGGCTCGACCGGCTGAACTTCCTCGGCGATCGTTCGCCGAACGGCATGCGCCAGTCGCACGGCCTGATGGTCAACTACCTGTACGCACTCGGCGACATCGAGGCCAACCACGAGGCGCTGTTCGAACGCGGCCAGATCGCCGCCGCCTCCGCGGTGCGCAAGCTGGTGCCGACCAAGCCGGTGACCAGCGAGCCGCGCAAGAGCAACGGAAAAACTGCCAGCGCCCCGCAGGCCGCGCCGACGGCGTGAGGAACGACGGCATGCCTGCCGCATCTTGCATTCGCCTCACCCAGTCATTGCGAGGAGCGAAGCGACGAAGCCATCCAGCTTGGTACACGAGGCTCCTGGATTGCTTCGCTTCGCTCGCAATGACGGTCTCAAACGTGGAGGAGTTCGTCTCATGAGCTGGATGCCAACTAACGATCCGGTGCTCGGCGATCCGACCACCTGCGACGCGCTGGACCTGATCATCGTGCCGCGGACCCGCGACCTCGGCGACGGCTTCGCGGTGCGTCGGGCACTGCCGCACGGCAAACGGCAGATGGTCGGCCCGTTCATCTTCTTCGATCATTTCGGGCCGATGCAGTTCATCGCCGGCAAGGGCATGGACGTGCGGCCGCATCCGCATATCGGGCTCGCCACCGTCACCTATCTGTTCGACGGCAAGATCATGCACCGCGACAGCGAGGGCAATATTCAGGAGATCGCTCCGGGCGCGATGAACCTGATGACCGCCGGGCGCGGCATCGCGCATTCCGAGCGCACGCCCGACGTCGAGCGCCAAGACGGCCAGTCGATGCTCGGCCTGCAGAGCTGGATCGCGCTGCCGCAGGCAGCCGAAGAAATCGCGCCGAGCTTCCAGCACTTCGCCGCGGCGACGCTGCCGATGGTGCAGGACACCGGCTTCACCGCCCGGGTGATCGCCGGCTCGGCGTTCGGCAAGACTTCGCCGGTGACGATGGTGTCGCCGTGGTTCTATGTCGAGGTCAACGCCAAGGCCGGCACCGCGGTGCCGCTCGATCCGGACCACGAGGAGCGGGCGATCTATCTGGTCGACGGCGAGGTCGAGATCGCCGGCGACCGCCATGTCGGCCCGACCCTGCTGATTTTCCGCCCCGGCGACCGCATCACTGTCCGGGCGAAGACGGACACGCGGATGATGTTGCTCGGCGGCGACGCGCTGGAGGGACCGCGTCACATCTGGTGGAATTTCGTCTCGTCCAGCAAGGAGCGCATCGAACAGGCCAAACAGGACTGGAAAACCGGCCGTTTCGCCGCAGTCCCGAACGAGAGCGAGTTCATTCCGCTGCCGGAATGATAGACTATGGGCCCGAAACGATCCGTGCCGCCGGCTTTGCCGGCGTCCGCCTGTGCCTGGAACACCGCCCATGACCACGATGCTCTCGAGCGACCTGCCGCTGACCAAGATCGGCCGCGGCAAGGTGCGCGACATCTATGCCGTCGACGACGACCGGCTGCTGCTCGTCACCACCGACCGGATCAGCGCCTTCGACGTGGTGATGGGCGAGACCATTCCGATGAAGGGCGCGGTGCTGACCCAGATCAGCGCGTGGTGGTTCGATCAGCTCGGCGGCGTGGTGCCGCATCACATGATCAGCGCCGATACCGACGAGATCATCGCCGCAGTCCCGGCGTTGAGCGAGCATCGCGCCGTGATCGCAGGCCGGACGATGCTGTGCCGGCGCACCACCGTGTTCCCGATCGAATGCGTGATCCGCGGCTACATCACCGGCTCGGCCTGGAAGGAATACGCAGCCTCCGGCACACTGGCGGGCGAGAAGCTGGCCGAGGGGCTGACGGAGAGCGAGCGGCTGGTGCCGCCGATCTTCTCGCCGGCCACCAAGGCCGAGACCGGCCACGACGAGAACATCACGATCGCGCGGATGCGCGAGATCATCGGCGACGACGACGCCTACACGCTCGAGAGCATGACGCGCGCGGTCTACACTCAGGGCGAAGAGATCGCCCGCGAGCAGGGCATCATCATCGCCGACACCAAATTCGAATTCGGCCGCGACCAAGACGGCCGCATCATCCTGATCGACGAGGTGATGACGCCGGACAGTTCGCGGTTCTGGGCAGCCGATACCTACACCCCCGGCCGTCCGCAGCCGTCATTCGACAAGCAGCCATTGCGCGACTATCTCGACGCCGAACGCCGCGCCGGCCGCTGGAACGGCGAAGCACCGCCGCCGAAGCTGCCGGCCGAGATCGTGGAGGCGACCTCGAAGCGCTATCTCGACGCCTACCGCCTGCTCACCGGCACCGAGCTGGTGGTGAAATAATTCCAAGCCGCTCCGCGCCGGATCGCGGGCACGGCTCCCGCAATCCGGCTGTAGCGTCGCGGCCCGGCCGATCAGACGCCTTCGAACAGCACCGTCGACAGGTAGCGCTCCGAGAACGACGGCACGATCGCCACGATGGTCTTGCCGGCATTCTCCGGGCGCTTGCCGAGTTCGATTGCGGCTGCGATCGCCGCGCCCGACGAGATGCCGCCTGGGATGCCTTCGTGCCGGGCCAGCGCCCGCGAGGTTTCGATCGCGGTGGCGCTCGGGATCTTGACCACTTCGTCGATCACCGACCGATCCAGGATGTCCGGCACGAAGCCGGCGCCGATGCCCTGGATCTTGTGCGGGCCGGGCGCGCCGCCCGACAGCACCGGGCTTTCCTCCGGCTCGACCGCCACCACCTGCAGCGACGCCTTGCGCGGCTTCAGCACCTGGCCGACGCCGGTGACGGTGCCGCCGGTGCCGACGCCGGCGACGAAGATATCGACCGCGCCGTCGGTGTCGTTCCAGATCTCCTCCGCGGTGGTGCGGCGATGCACCGCCGGGTTGGCGAGATTCTTGAACTGTTGCGGCATCACCGCATTGGGGGTCGCCGCGACCAGCTCTTCGGCCTTGGCGACCGCGCCCTTCATGCCCTTGGCGGCCTCGGTCAGCACCAGTTCGGCGCCGAGGAAGGCCAGCATCTTGCGGCGCTCGACCGACATCGATTCCGGCATCACCAGCTTCAGCCGGTAGCCCTTGGCAGCGGCCACGAACGCCAGCGCGATACCGGTGTTCCCGGAGGTCGGCTCGATCAGCACGGTATCCGGCTTGATGATCCCCTCCTGCTCCAGCGCCGCGATCATCGCCGCTCCGATACGATCCTTCACGCTGCTGGCCGGATTGAAGTATTCGAGCTTGGCGTAGATCGTCGCTTTGACACCGTGCTGCTGCGGCAACCGGTTCAGACGTACCAGCGGCGTATCGCCATACGCGTCGGCGATCGACTCGTACACCCGACCGCGGCCGGGACGATGGGCGGGCGCATCTGCGACGGCTTTGATCGATGCGGTTGCTGTGCTGGACATGACGCCTCCTCACTTGGATTGGCGGATTTCAGGGAACTGTCCGGGTCAATCTGCTAGCCCGCCGCGACCCCGTCAACGCGACTGGTAAAAATGGAACAATCACCTCCGAAGCGCCGGGTTTCTGGAATAGGCTTGCTGTGCCAACGTGCTGGCTTGGGCGAAAATCCCACCTTGCGGAGCGGACATTTCTGCATCGCCCTTCACAAGGCCGTCACGCTGACTGTAGTATGCCTTCGCATGCTGCTTCGCAGCGTCGATCGACGGGGGTCAGGAGCGTTTCTTGAACGCGCATGTCTCGCATGGCGGTTGGCCGGTATTGGTGCTCAACGCGGATTTCCGGCCGCTCAGTTACTATCCGCTATCGCTTTGGTCGTGGCAGGACGCGGTCAAAGCGGTGTTCCTCGATCGCGTCAATATCGTCGCGCATTACGACCGTGCGGTCCATAGTCCGAACCTCGACTTCCAGCTTCCGAGCGTGGTGTCGCTGAAGTCTTTCGTCAAGCCGACCACGCATCCGGCCTTCACCCGGTTCAACGTGTTCCTGCGCGATCGGTTCGTCTGCCAATATTGCGGCGCGCCGGACGATCTCACCTTCGATCACATCATTCCGCGCTCCAAGGGCGGCCAGACCACCTGGGAGAACGTCGTCGCCGCCTGCTCGCCGTGCAATTTGCGCAAGGGCAACCTGACGCCCGAACAGGCCAGGATGTTCCCGCGCCAGACCGCCTTCGCCCCCACGGTCCATGAGCTCCACCGCAACGGCCGGCTGTTCCCGCCGAACTATCTGCACGAGAGCTGGCTCGATTATTTGTATTGGGACACCGAGCTGGATCCGTAGTCCACCCGCGGCGAAACCACTCCGTCTCGTCGCCTCGCCACAGCTTCCCTGCTCGCTTTACACCGCCTCCGACAGGCTGCACTGCTGCGTTCGAAGTCGCTCGCGAATGGATCGGTGATGTCGGGTTATTTTCTTCTACTATTGCCGCCGGCCGTCTGGATCGGCTGGCGTATGGCGTCCAGGCGGACGGTGCTGCCGTGCCCGTCGGAGATCGCCTGGCTGGTGGAAATGGAAAACCCGCTGGCGCGCGCCACCCGCTCCGAGCAAGTGGTGGCGCAATTGCAGTTGCGGCCGGGAGAGCGCGCGATCGACATCGGTTGCGGTCCCGGACGGGTGACGATCCCGCTGGCGCGGGCCGTCGGAGCGCATGGCCAGGTGACCGCGCTCGACATTCAGGACGGCATGCTGGCGAAGGTGGCCGCCAAGGCTGAGGCCGAAGCGCTGACGAATATTCAGCCACTTCGCGCCGACGTGCGGAACGCGGCGATCCCCGCGGGCGCGCTGGACGCCGCCGTCATGGTGATGGCACTCGGCGAATTTCCGCGCGGCACCGAGATCTTTCCGTCGGTGCATCGCATGCTGCGCCCCGGCGGCCGGCTGCTGGTCGCCGAGAGCATCTTCGATCCGCACTACGTCTCCCGCCGCCGCGTGCGCCAGCAGGTCTCGGCCGCGGGATTTCGTGAGCTGCGCTGCGTCGGCAACGCCTTCGGCTACAGCATCACGTTTGAACGGCCCTAGTCCGATTGCGGAGACTGCGTGGCGATCGCCGAGCGGCAGGTCGTCAGCGGCCCGCAGGAAGGTGCACGGTCCAAGGTTCGTCGAACACGTGCTCTTCGAGATTCACCCCCGGCCCGCCGCGATCTATCACCACGAAATCCTGCGCTGCGCCGAACGGCGTCAGCACGCTGTGCCAGACGTTGCGGGCGTAGCAGATGCCCTGATGCGGGGCCGTGACAAAGGCTTGCGGCGCGCCGGGCCTGCCGTCCTCGTCCGGGCAGACCACCACCAGAAACGGCGCGGCGTTCAGCGGCACGAACGCCTGGGCGCCGAGCGGATGGCGCTCGACCAGGTTGAGCCACAGCGGCATCGCGTAAGGCTGTGCCTCGACCAGGCCGACCACCACGCGCGCGCCGTCGCCGATCACCTCGATCTCGGCGAGATCGTGGAAGCGCCTTGCCATGCCGGCATTCATCGGCCGCGAAGAGGCCTGCGCCGTATCGATCACCTGGCCGAACGGCGCGAACGCCGCCGTCGTCAGCGGCTGCGCCACGATTTTTCGCGCGGTCGCAGTCATCGTCCGAGCCCGCGGCGGCCGAGCGCCGGGTGGCGGTTGACGTCCTTGTACAGCAGATAGCGGAAGCGGCCGGGACCGCCGGCGTAGCAGGCCTGCGGACAGAACGCGCGCAGCCACATGAAGTCGCCGGCCTCGACTTCGACCCAGTCGCGGTTGAGCCGATACACCGCCTTGCCTTCGAGCACGAACAGCCCGTGCTCCATCACATGGGTTTCCTCGAATGGAATCGAGGCGCCGGCCTGCAGCGTGACGATGTTGACGTGCATGTCGTGGCGCAGATCCTCCGGGGAAACGAACCGCGTCGTCGCCCAGGCGCCCCCGGTGCCGGTCATGCCGGCGGGCTCGATCTCGGACTCATGGGTGACGAAGGCGTCAGGCGCAGCAAGACCGGGGACGGGTTCGTAGGCCTTGCGAATCCAGTGGAAGCGCGCCGGCTCGGAGCCAGCGTTGTGCAGCCGCCAGCCGCAGCCGGGCGGCAGATAGGCGTAGCTGCCGGGGCGCAGCGCATGGGACTTGCCGCCGAGCTCGAGGCTCGGGGTGCCGCCGACCACGAACACCACGCCTTCGCCCTGCGGATCCGGCTCCGGACGGTCGCTGCCGCCGCCGGGCGCGACCTCCACCAGATACTGCGCGAAGGTCTCGGCGAAACCGGACAGCGGCCGCGCCAGAATCCAGACACGGGTCTTGGTCCAGCCCGGCAGCAGGCTGGTGACGATGTCGCTCATCACGCCATGCGGGATCACCGCATAGGCCTCGGTGAACACCGCGCGGCCGGTGTGGAGCGCAGTCTGAGGCGGCAGGCCCCCGCAGGCCGGGTTGTAGTTCGGGGCGTTCATCGGGCCTCTCCCATTGTTTCTTATTAGCAAGCCCGCGATCAGGCGGAGGCTTCCGCGACCGGGGCATCCAGGATCGCCGCGGTGTCGGTGGTGACCTCGCCGTTCAGCACGCGCTTCGCCCGGGCGCGGTCGATATCGCCCTCCCAGGCGGCGATCACCACGGTCGCCACGCAGTTGCCGACCAGATTGCCGAGCGCCCGGGCGATGCCGACAAACCAGTCGACCGACAGCACTAGCACCAGGCCGATCAGCGGAATATCCGGCACCGCCGACAGCGTTGCGGCCAGCACCACGATCGCCGAGCCGGGGACGCCGTGAGCGCCCTTCGAGGTCAGCAGCGCGATGCCCAAAATCACCAATAGATGGCCGAACGACAGCGGCGTATTGGTGGCCTGGGCGATGAACACCGTCGCCAGCGTCAGATACAGCGAGAACGCGTCGAGGTTGAACGAGTAGCCGGTCGGAATCACCAGGCCGACCGTTGAGTCCTTGATGCCGAGCCGCTCCAGCTTGCGCATCACCTGCGGCAGCACGCTGTCCGACGAGGCGGTGCCGGCCACCACCGTCAGTTCTTCGCGCAAATAGGCCAACAGCTTGAACAGGCTGAAGCCCGCCAGCCGCATGATGCCGCCGAGGATCACGAACACGAACAGCGCGACGCCGGCATAGAACAGCCCGACCAGCAGGCCGAGCTGCTTGAGCGAGCCGATGCCGTATTTGGCGACCGTGAACGACACCGCGCCGAGCACGCCGAGCGGCGCCAGCCTGACGATGATGCCGATGATCTTGAACAGCACCTCGGTGATCCGCTCGATGCTGTCGGCCAAGGGCTTGCCGCGCTCGCCGAGCAGCGACAGGCCGGCGCCGAACAGGATCGCGATGATCAGCACCTGCAGCACGTCGCCTTTGGCGAACGCATCGACGAAGGTGGTCGGTACCAGCCGCATGATGAAGTCGGTGAAGCCGGTGACTTCCTTGACGTGGCTGCTGTAGCCGGCGAGTGCCGAGCCATCGAGCGTCGCGGTGTCGACGTTCATGCCGGCGCCCGGCTGGAACACGTAGGCCAGCACGATACCGAGCGCGAGCGCGACGGTCGTCACGGCTTCGAAGTAGATCAGCGATTTCAGCCCGACCCGCCCGACCTTCTTCAGGTCGCCGGCGCCGACGATGCCGTTGACCACCACGCCGAACACCAGCGGGGCGATCGCGAACTTGATCAGTTTGATGAACAGATCGCCGAGCGGCTTCAGCGCGACCCCGACCTCAGGCCACAGCGCACCGAGGGCCACACCAAGTACGAGGGCGGCGACCACCTGCCCAAACAGCGACCTGAAAAACCGCGTCATCGGAATGTTCCCGGGATCTGGAGCCTGAGAAACAATCACTGCTGAGTTTCTAGACGTCAAATATTTCATATGTCTCGATTGAGACGTTTGGCATATGATTTGAGGATGGAAATCCGCCATCTCCGCTATTTCACCGCCGTGGCGCGGCACCTGAATTTCACTGCGGCCGCCGACAGCCTCGGCGTTGCCCAACCCCCGCTCAGCCAGCAGATCAGAGATCTGGAAGCCGAAATCGGCACCCCGCTATTCGAGCGGACCACGCGCCGCGTCGCGCTGACCCGCGCCGGCGAGGATTTTCTGAAACAGGCGCTCGCGATTCTGGAGCGGGCCGAAACCGCCGTGCAGCGCGCCCGCGCGATCGGCGCCGGCACCGCCGGCATTCTCAATGTCGGGCTGACCGGATCAGTGCTCACTGGCCCGCTCGGGCGAGCGATCCAGCAGTTTGCGCTCAACTACCCGAACGTCGATCTCCGCATCCACGAGATGTCGCCCGACCGGCAAGTGACGGCGCTGAAATCCGGCCAGACCGATGTGAGCTTCCTGCGCTGTCCGCCGCAGGATGCCGAGATCGCCAGCGAACTGGCGTGGCGGGAATCGGTCCGGCTGGTGCTGCCGAAAGGCCATCCGCTGTCGGCCAGGAAAGTGACGCTGGCGGATCTCCGGGACGAGAGCTTCGTGTTTCTGCGGCTCGAGGACTCGCTGTTTGCGAAGTACCTATGGCAGTGCTGCTTCGAGGCCGGCTACGCGCCGCTCGTCACCCATCAGACGATCGAGTCGACGTCGCTGACGAGCCTGGTCGCTGCGGGTCTCGGCATCGCCATCATCCCGGAGTTCGTCAGCAAGCTGGCGCACCCCGATGTCGTGTATCGGCCGATTGCGGGGCAGCCGATTTCGGCCGATGTTCATGCGCTGTCGACGGGCGCCAACAACCCGCTGGCGCATCAGTTCATCACCCTGGTGCAGACGCTGTCCGGCAAGGAGACCTGATGACAGACCATTGGCAGAACGTCTACGCCACCAAGGGCGAGCAGGACGTATCCTGGTTCCAGGATACGCCGACGATCTCGCTCGACCTGATCGCAGCGCTGTCGTTGCCGCCGGAAGCGGCGATCCTCGATGTCGGCGGCGGTGCGTCGCGGCTGGTCGATCATCTGCTCGATCTCGGCCACCGCGACCTGACGGTGCTCGACCTGTCCGAGGCCGCGCTCGCGACCACGCGAGACCGGCTCGGCCCGCGTGCCGCAGCAATCAGATGGATCGTTGCGGACGTCACCCGATGGACGCCGGAGCGCAGCTACGCTGTGTGGCACGACCGCGCCGCCTTCCACTTTCTCACCGCTGAGGCCGATCGCGCGGCCTACCGAGACCGGCTGCTCCGCGCGGTGGCGCCGGATGGCTATGCGGTCGTCGGCACCTTCGCGTTCGACGGCCCCGAGCGTTGCAGCGGCCTGCCCGTGGCGCGCTACGACGCCGACGGTCTGCAAAGTCAGTTTGCGCCGGAGTTCGAGATGACCGACAGCCGCCGCGACATTCATGCAACGCCGTGGGGCACCGAACAGCGTTTTCAGTTCGCGACGTTTCGGCGCAGAAACTGATTACCAGTCGATGGAATATAGCCGGAGGCCCGCCGACTTAGCCGGCAGGCCCCACGACCATCGCTGCACTCGCGTGCGATCCGTCGCTTTCCTTGCCCGACGATCAGCCGAGCATCGCGTACGGCACCAGCGGGGCGAGCGTCATCAGCAGCGCGCCGCCGATCGCAGCAGCTTCCATCCCGTTCAACTTCCGAAACATCGACATCACCAGACCTCCCGTTGGCTGTTAGCACGCTGTTTACGACGCACCGGACGCGTCGGATCACACCCGCATCATCACAGCCGCGTGATTCGCCATCGACCTGCTGCGCAAATTGCCGGAAGGCATTTCTGCGGCGACGATGTGATCCAAATGGTCGGCTGGTTCGTATCAGACAAAATGCAATCGATCCGATCGCGCCTTGGCTTGTCATGATCCTCCGCACACCCGACTCAGTCCCCACCTGCGACTACCTGATTACTACTCGCGCGCATGTGAGCGCGACAGATGGCGTGCTGCGGATCGTGAGGTCGCGCGCTAGGCTGCGCGGCTCGGAGTGCGTGCATCACGGCGATGCGCCGGATCGATACTCGCCCGGACACGGAGCGGTCGTCATGGATCAACTGCGCGACGGTCCACCTCCGCCGTCGGCGGAGATGTCGGACTGTATTGTCCGCATCGCGGCCGCGCAGGATCGTGCCGCGTTCGAGACTCTGTTTCGACACTTCGCGCCGCGGCTGAAATCGTACTTTGCCCGGCGCTGCGGCGATCCGGTGCTGGCCGAAGAGATCACCCAGGAGACATTGGTCTCGGTCTGGCGCAACGCCGCGCAGTTCGATCCGGCAAAGGCGTCGGCCTCGACCTGGATCTTCACCATCGCGCGCAATCTCGGGATCGACCGGCTGCGGCAGGCGAAGCGGCCGGGTTTCGACCCGTACGATCCGGCATTTGTGCCCGATGAAGAGGAGCCGCCCGACCGCAGGCTGGAGCGCACCGAGACCGAGCAACGCGTGCGCGAGGTGATGGAGACGTTGTCGTCCAACGAGAAGAGCGTACTGATGCTGTCGTTCTACGAAAACCAATCCCACGGCGAGATCGCCAAACAGCTCGGCCTGCCGGTCGGCACGGTAAAGTCGCGGATCCGGCTCGCCTTCGGCAAGCTGCGGGCGGCGCTGGAGCTGCCGGCGGGAGACCTGCGATGACGGTCCGCCATCACATCAGCGACGATCTGCTGTTGAGCTACGCCGCCGGCACGCTGGACGAAGCCTCGAGCCTGCTGGTCGCTACCCATCTGGCGCTATGTCCGCATTGCCGCATCCGCGCCGCGGCCGCCGATGCGCTCGGCGGACAGATGCTCGATGCGCTGCCGGCCGCGGAGGTGACGCCCGACCTGTGGCGAAACGTAATGGCACGGACCCAGACCGAGCCGGAATTGGCCTCGGCCATGCCCGCATCTGCGCTGCGGCCACGCTCCGACATCGTGATTCCCGAGCCGCTGCGCAGCTATCTCGGTACCGATCTGGCCGGCTTGCGCTGGACTCGGCTGGCGCCGTGGGTCCAGCAGATCAGCATCGATATACCGGGCTGCGGCCCGCGCGCCCGGATGCTGCGGTTCGAGGCCGGCACGCGGGTGCTGGAACACGGCCATTCCGGGCGCGAACTGACGCTGGTGCTGCACGGAACGCTGTGCGACGGCACGGCGGTGATGCGCCGCGGCGACGTCGCGGAAACCGACGAGCGCACCGAGCATCAACCCCAGGCCGGCCCGGACGGCGACTGCATCTGCCTCGCCGTCACCGACGCCCCGCTGCGATTCAAGAGCCGGCTCGCCCGGCTGTTGCAGCCCTGGTTCGGGATCTAGGCAGCGGGCGGTACACCGCGGTCGTTACGGGCCGCCGCCGCAGGGGGCGGCTCGACCTCCACCGGGCCGGCACTGGCGCCAATCGGCGGCGTGTCGCCGGCTTCCTCTCGGGAGGTCGAATAGATGTCCCAGGCGGCGATGAACATCGCGGCAATCACCGGCCCGACCACGAAGCCGTTGAGCCCGAACACTTCGAGACCACCGAGGGTGGAGATCAGCACCACGTAGTCCGGCATCCGGGTGTCCTTGCCGACCAAAATCGGACGCAGGACATTGTCCACCATGCCGATCACCAGCGCGCCCCAGACGATCAGTCCGATCCCGTGCCAGATCGAGCCGGTGAAGATCAAGTACAGCGCCATCGGCAGCCAGACGAGACCGGCACCGACTGCGGGAAGCAGCGACAGAAACGCCATCACCACCGCCCACATCAGGGCGCCGCTGATGCCGAGCACGTAAAAGGCGAGGCCGCCGAGCGAGCCCTGGATGAGGGCGATCAACATGTTGCCCTTCACCGTCGCACGGATCACCACGGTGAACTTGTCGAGCAGCCGGGTCTGATGATCGACGCCGAGCGGCGTCGCTCGCCGAATCCGCCCGGCGACCAGATCGCCGTCACGCAGCAGGAAGAACAAGAGATACACCATCACGAACAGATTGACGGTGAAGTCGAAGGTGCTCTGACCGATGCCGAGCGCCTGCCCCGCCAGATACTGGCTGCCGCGCAGCAGGACCGCCGACAGCCGCTGCTGCAGGTCCGCCAGATTGCCGACCCCGAACCGGCCGAGCAGATCGCCGATCCAGTCCGGCCGCGCCGCCAGCAGTTCGCGCAGCGTATTGAGCAGATCGAGGTTGCCGGACTCGATTTTCGTGTACATCCCGGCTGCTTCCCGCGCCAACGCGGCCCCGAGCAGCGACAGCGGCAACAGCACCATCAGCACGATGATCGTCACCGACGTCAGCGCCGCCAGATTGCGCCGGAAGCCGAAGGCCTGATTGAGCCAGCGGTTCAGCGGCGCAAACAGGATCGCGATCACCATGCCCCACAGCACCGCGCTGTACAGCGGCCACAGGATCCATCCGAACAGGCCGGTCACCGTCACCAGCAGCAGAATGAAGAATTTGTTCTCGGATGCCGGCATCCAGTTCCCCCTGCCTCACCAGCAGCAACGATCCCGCCGGGCTTTGGCTCCTCGGCACAGTAAAGGGTTTTCGGGCGAATTCGAGCCCCGCCGCAGCAGAGTCGATGCTGTTTGCGGTTTGCGGCCGTGCCGATCCCTGACACTGTCCGACGATGCGCGGGAAGCCGGAAAGGAACACGATGAGCGAAGCGGTCGTCGACGACATCGTGGCATTGCTGCCGCCGCTGCTGCAGACCTTGGAGTCGGTCGGCTTCGTCGCGCGCTATCTGCATCCGCCGGAATTTGGCGCGCTCATGCAGCTCACAGGCACGCCGGACGAGGCGCTGCGTGCCGAACTGCCGCGACTGGCGGGCTGGCCGGAGACATTCGCGCATCTGCGCGAGCCGTTGCAGGGCGCGAGCGATCAGGCGCTCGCTGCATTTGCGGCGCTGCGAGCGGTGGAGGCCGGCCAGGGCGATCTGACCGACGTGTTCCGCGCACTGCGACATCTGCCGCAGGCGCTGGAAGCGCTGTATCCGCTGGCCGCGACACTGCCGCCGGTGTCGAGCTTCTTCCTCGCCCCCGAAACCCAGCAGGACGAGGCGCTGCTGGCTCGGCTGGCGCAGCCGAAACATCCGGACAGCGGCGTGTTCCACCGCCTGAACGAGGCAGCGAGCCATGGCGGCTATTCGCTCTATGTGCCGGAGTACTACGACCCCGACCGGGAGTGGCCGCTGGTGATGGCGCTGCACGGCGGCAGCGGCCACGGCCGGCTGTTCCTGTGGAGCTGGCTGCGTGACGCCCGCGCCCGCGGCGCCATCGTGGTGGCGCCGACCGCGACCGGACGAACCTGGGCGCTGATGGGCGAGGATGTCGATTCGCCCAATCTGGCCTGCATCCTCGACGAGGTGCGGGCGCATTGGCGGGTCGATCCGTCACGGCTGCTGCTGACCGGGCTCAGCGACGGCGGCACCTTCTGCTATGTCTCGGGCTTGGCCAGCGACTCGCCGTTCACCCATCTGGCGCCGATCGCCGCGAGCTTTCATCCGCTGCTCGCCGGCGCGGCGGATTCCGCGCGGCTGCGCGGGCTGCCGATCCAGATCGTGCACGGCCGCCACGACTGGATGTTTCCGGTGGAGGTGGCACGGCAGGCACACGAGGCGCTGGTCTCGGCCGGCGCCGATGTCAGCTACCGTGAGATCGCCGACCTCAGTCACAGCTACCCGCGCGAGGCCAACGTCGCGCTGCTCGATTGGCTGAAGGTGCCGGCGGCGTAGCGCTCAGGCCGAACGCCGAGCCGACAGTTTGCTCCGGACCAGCTCCGAAGTCTGGCTGCGGTCGGCGAACAGAGCCAGCAGCAACAGCGCCAAGCCGCCATGAAACAGCCCGGCGCCGAGCGCGGTCGGGGCGATCTGCCAGATCAGCAGCGGCGCCGCGACCATCAGTGCGGGCGCCAGCACGTAGGCGGCACTCAACACCGGCGAAACAGGATAGCCGAGCCGCCACAGCACCGCGGCAAGCGCGGCCAGCGCCATCAAAGCCTTTACGCCGGCCATGAAGCGCAGCAGCAGCACCAGTTCGGCATCGCTCTGGGCCCGCGCGGCGGTGGCCGAATCGGGCGCGGTGAGTACCGCCGCCGCAACCGCGATCAGCGCGGCCGCAATCGCCGCGACAGGGCGCGGCATCGACCAGCGCAGCGGCGGGACCACGACATACGAGGCAGGCCCAACTGAAACATCGGACATCGGCGACATCCTCGGCGGATGATTGGCGTACAAGCGTAACGCGGCGGTTGTGACGACGGCAAATCACACTGCGGCGACGGCGCGCGCCGAGCTCAGCGCACCAGCAGAGTGACCAGGACCGGGACCAGCAGCGCGGTGATCAGCGCGTTCAGGCTCATCGCGATGCCGGCGAACACGCCCGCGATGGCATCGACCTGGAACGCTCGCGCGGTGCCGATGCCGTGCGAAGCCAAACCGACCGCAAAGCCACGAGCCCGGTAGTCACGTATCCCGAGCCGGTTCATCAGCGGCGACACGATGATGGCGCCGAGAATGCCGGTCAGGATCACGGCGACCGCGGTCAGCGACGGATCGCCGCGCAGCGATTCGCTGATACCCATCGCGACGCCCGCAGTGACCGATTTCGGCGCCAGCGACAGCACCACGGTTTCGGGCAGCCCGGCGAGCTGCGCCAGCCAGACCACCGAGACGATCGCGGTGACGCAGCCGACGACCAGCGCCAGCGCCATCGGAAGGATCGCGGCCAGTACCAGCTTGCGGTTCTCGTACAGCGGCACCGCCAGTGCCACGGTGGCGGGGCCGAGCAGGAAATGCACGAACTGCGCGCCGCCGAAATAGGTGGTGTAGGAGGTTCCGGTCGCCCACAGGAACACGCCGATGATCCACATCGCGTGCAGCACCGGATTGACCAGCGGATTGCGCCCGGTCGCCTGTGACACCGCATCGGTCGCCGCATAGACCAGCAGTGTCACGGTCAGCCACAGCAGCGGGGTCTGCGACAGATACACCCACAGCGAGAACGGATCGGCGTTCATCGCGGCACCCACATCGACAGCCGCCGCGCCACGACCACGAACAGAGCCGGCCAGCACCAGCATGATCGCGACGCCGTGGGCGGTGATCATGTCGAGCTGCTGGATCACCCCCACCCCCGCCGGGACGAACAGCAGCGACAGATGCGCCAGCATGCCTTTGGACGCCTCCTCGACCCCGCCGTTACCGAGCGGTCCGCGCGCCAGCGGCTTGATGTAGTCGCGCGCGACCAACAGGACGAACAGCAGCAACAATCCGAGCACGGGGCTCGGCAGCGGCAGACCGAGCCCGCGGGCGATCACTTCTCCGGCGAGCTGGCACAGCAGGATCAGGCCGATGCTGGCGATCATAGGTTCCCTCACGCGGAAAAATCGCGCGCACCGATGCGGACTCCGCCGGAACCTGTCAATCGCAACAGCAGAGCGGCTGCCATGCGGCCAGTACCGTCGCCATCAGGCGGTAGCGGTCGGGCCGCGACGTTGCCGGCCGATCCTTGATCAGCCCTTCAGACGCTTGTTGCACTCGCTCCAGTAACCGCCGCCCTTCTGGATCCAGCGCAGACCGCCGGTGGTGTTGGCCGCCTTGTTGGCCTTCCATTGCTGGGCGCAGGTGTGGAGCCTCGCGCGCGTGGGCTTCTCCTGGGCAAACTTGGCGTCGATCGCGGTGGGATACACGGCGGGGCCCTGCTGCACCGCGGGCGCGGCGGCGGCCTTGGCTCTGGATTTGCTCTCGGGCTTTGCACCGGATTTCGCATCAGATTTGGCATCCGGCTTTGTTTCTGGCTTTGCGTTTGCCGGCTTGGCGTCTGACGGCTTGGCCTCCGCCGCCGCGCTGTCGCCGCTCGCCGCTGCCGCCCCGCAATGTGCCTTGCGGAAGTCGTTCCAGCCCTGCCCGTCCAAGGTCCCGTCGGCCTTGGCGGCCTGATACTTGGCGCTGCACTCCTGCGCGGTCATCGCCTGTGCTGGCGTCGCGGCGGACCATGTCAATAGCGCGGCGGCCGTCAGCAGCGCCGCACCGGTCTCGTACTTCAGAACCCTCATGTCCCGTCTCCCTGGTGAGCCAACCGGCGGCATTGTATCTCGCGACATGCAACTTACAATTGCGATCCGATTACCAGTGACTCCGGGGCGATCAGCGCAGGCGTCGCCGGCATGGCGCCGCGCGCCGGGCGCAATTGCCGACGGTATATTGATTTGCAATAAGATCACGTGCCTACAGATTCAGCGCCGGCCGCCACGAGCTGGCTGCCCACCACCCTCCATGTCGTCGAGACCATCGCGATCGGCTGTGCCGGCGGTGCGCTGTTCTATTGGGCGCAGCTTCCGGGCGGCCTGATCACCGGCGCGATGATCGCGGTCGGCGCCGCCGGTCTGGCTGGCCGCAAGATGGGGCTGCCGCCGCCGCTGTCGCACATCGTGCTGATGGCGCTCGGCGTCTCGCTCGGTTCGGTGGTGTCGCCCGCCATGGTGCACAATCTCTCCTCCTATCCGGTGACGATCGGGCTGCTCGCGGTGGCGACGCTCTGCGCCACCTTCGGCAGCAGCATCTACCTGCAGCGGGTCCACGGCTGGGACCGGACCTCGGCGCTGCTCGCCGGCAGTCCCGGCGCGCTGTCTCAGATCATCATGCTGGCCACCGAGCGCAAAGCCGACGTGCCGGGGATCGCCGTCGTCCAGGTCATGAGGGTGATCATTCTGACCAGCGCGGTGCCGATGGTGCTGGCGCTGATCGGCATGGCCGGCCACGGCGCGCTGCCGTCGCGCGGACCCGAAGCGACCCCGCTGGTTCTGGCGATCCTGATCGCGGTCGCGGTCGGCGTCGCCTTCCTGTTGCGGCTGGTGAACTTCCCGGCGAGTTGGATGTTCGGCGCGATGCTCGGCTCGTCGGTGCTGCACGGCACCGGCTGGGTCGAAGGCACCCTGCCGGAATGGGCCTATCTGGCAGCCCTGGTCGGGATCGGGACGCTGATCGGTGCGCGATTCGGCGCAATCAAGCCGCGCACCATCGTCAGCTATATCGGGGCGGCGCTCGGATCGTTCGCGGTCGCGATCGCAATTTCGGCGGTGTTCGTGGTCGCCATCATGCTGACCACGCCGGTCAAGTTGAACGACCTGGTGGTGGCGTTCTCGCCAGGCGCGATGGACGCGATGATGGCGCTGGCGCTGACCCTGCACATCGACCCGGTGTTCGTCGGCGCGCATCATCTGTCGCGCTTCATTTACGTCTCGATCGTGACGCCCGGGATCGTGCACTGGTTCGGGCGCAGTCCGGACGACGTCGACGACTGACGATCAGCGCCGGCTCAGCCGCGCGAGGCCCCAGCCGCAGAGTCCGGCGAGCGCCAGGGACATCAGCACGTTGTAGCCGGCGAAGGACAGGCCGAGGAACCGCCACTGAACCTCGTCGCAGCGCACCACCTTGACGGTGTCGAGCTGGGCCAGCAGGCCCCCGGCTTTGCTGAGGTCGAGGATCGGCCCCGAACAATCCGACGGCCCCGCCCAGAATTGCCATTCCACGCCGGCGTGATAGGTGGCCAGCCCGGCATTGCCGAACGCCATCAACCCCAGCACCGCCAGCCCCGACGCCAGCAGCCAGACCGGCGCACCGCGCCAAGCGGCGAACGCCACCAGAAGGCCGATCGGGATGTCGAGATAATAGGCGTAGCGCTGCTCCAGACAGAGTTTGCACGGCGCCATTTCCAGCACAAGCTGGGCAAACCAGCCGGCGGCAAGCGCGACGAGCGCGACGACGACCACCGTCAACGCCACGCCTCCGGCGATCCGCGCCGGACGGCCCGGCTCGGAAGCGATGCCTCGATGGTGGATCGGATCGGCGGTCACGTCGGTCTCCAGGATGCGGCGGGGTCGTATCGCGCGGCCGAGGCGCTGTCGAGACGCCATCCGATCAAACAGTGGTGTGGCGGCATCGCGCCCGGTGTCGGGTTGACCCCGATTCCCGGGTCGCTATAGTCCGCGCGCTTCGCGGCCGGAACACCAAAGCCGCGCGGGCCCCTGTGGCGGAACTGGTAGACGCGCTCGACTCAAAATCGAGTTCCGCAAGGAGTGCTGGTTCGATCCCGGCCAGGGGCACCAATTTGGCGGCGCGGCCCGCGCGCGGCGCAACCTGCGCTGCAACATCCGGCGTGCGACGCACCATGCAACTTCCGCTGATCGGACTTATTCGCGAGTGACACTCGGCGGCGGTTCCGTTATTGAATCAGCTTAGTAGTTAAACGAAGTCGATCGGGAGAATCAGGAAGGGGGCTGGCGGTCTTGCGGCTGGACAACGGCATTCAGGATCATCGCGACGTTCGAGGGCTGCTCGACCACCACGAGTACAGTGCCGAATTCAGCAGATTGCTGTGCGTCGCGCAGAGCGACGGCGTCACCTTTTCCGAATGTGTAGCGGCGGCGGGTCGGATCCGCTCCAGCGGCGGGCCTGGCTGGCGGCGCACTTGGGACGACCTAGCACGATCGCACCTGCACCGCGCCGAGCAGGCGCGCCGGTCCGGCAATCACGCCAAGGCTCAGAAGAGCTGGCTGCACGCGGCGAACTACTTCATGGCCGCGGCGATCGAAAGCCGTCCCGACGGCGCAGAGCCGACGCTGGGTTTTCTGGCGCGCACCTGCCTTCACCACTATCTGGAGAATCTGGACCCGCGGGGCGAGAGGGTCACGATCCCGTGGCTCGAGCATCGTTCGCTCGAAGGCGTCTACCTGCCGATCGCGGCGCGCGGCGGCGTCCCAGCGCCGGTGGTGGTGTGCATTGCCGAAACCCGGCGTACCAAGGAGGAGCTTCTCTCGCTGGTGCTGCGCTCCGCCCGCGAGCGCGGAATGGCGCTGCTGTGCGTCGGCTTGCCCGGCTCGGGCGACGATCAGTCGCTGGGCCGAATCCGGGCGGAGACAGGAATCGCCGCGATCCTCGACTACTTGATCGACACCCGCGGCGTCGATCCGTCGCGGATCGCCGTCATTGGTGACGGCAGCCCGTCCTCGGTGGTCGCCTGCGGCGTTGCGCTCGACGGCCGGGCCGCAGCCGCCGTCTGTGATGGCGGGCTGTGGGATCTTTGGGAAGCGCGGCAGACCGGCGCTCGTGGCGCCGCGCTCGGTATGATGCACGGTTGCGCCCGCGCGCCGGCTGTCGCCTGTCCGCTGCTGGTGCCGCTGCTGGCGGGCGACGGCATCGAGCCGGCCCATGCCCGCGACCTGTTGGCCGAGCACCATCCGGGCAACCGGGACATTCTGCTGAAGGTGTTCGGCGAAAACGGCAACGCGCCCTGGAGCGTCGGCGGCTATGACCCGATCCTGGTGGCGGACTTCGTGTTCGACTGGCTCGCCGGGCGCCTCGCGGCCGACTGCGCGGAATCCGGCATTCGCCGCCTCGGCTCGCGGCTATAGGCCGCTGGCGAGCTTGACGGTCGCCTTTTCGAGCCGCGCCTTCAGATCGGCAAGCTGCGAAGTCAAACGCTCGAGACCGTCGCCGCCGATCTGTTCGTAGATGAAACTGTTCAGATCCCGCTCATCGTGCGCCAGGCCGGCGATCTGCTTGTAGGCCCTGTCGGACAGCGAGAGTTTCACCACCCGTGCGTCGTGGTCGTCGACCTGCCGTCGGATCAGTCCCTTCTTCTCCAGTAGCTTCGACTGCGTGGTGATGAACGAGGGATCGACGTGAACCGCCTTGGCGACGTGCCGAACCGAGACGCCGTCACCCTGCTCGAGATCCATCACGGCCATCAACAGCGCGAACTGCGGTCCGCTGATGCCCATCGCCTTCGCCCTGAACTGCCTGATGTCGTCCAGAAAGACCGCAACGCCGGCCACAGTCGCCGCGAACCGCCTGGCGATATCGGGATCGATCGCCAAATTCCGCGACGTGCGGCTTTCGGCTTTGCTCTTCGTCTGCATTGTTCGGTACGCATCCCGCACGAGCGCCGCTGCTCGTGCATAGCTGTTCGTGCAACCAGTGCGCCAGTGTACACCGATTGCTCAATCGATCATATACATCCCGGCGTGTCGCGAGCTCCGGAGCGGCAAGTCTCCGGCCCGGCGACACCCGACATATCCAGACATATAGAGCGTTTTCGAGCCTCTTGGACACATTGTCTGATGAAGAAACGTGTCCAAAACACGGACCAGACCCGGAGTCCGGCTTTTGCCGGGCCGGCCACGTCGTCCTGGACCAGCAGGGCTTCCAAAGAACCGGAGGCCGAGCTGTAATTCTCTGTTTCGGCTTGCCTTCTTCATGCGAGCCGACATCAGCTTCGCTCGAAGCGCCGGCCCCTGCCGGCCATCGCGGAGACACGCCGCCAACTACACCACGCTTAAGAGACACGATCCGCGGTGCCCCAGCTCAGGCTCGGGGCATCGCCGCGGCGTGTGCACGTGCGGCGCGTCGGCACACCGCTGGGCTTCCCATGCAACACCCGACGATCTGGAATTCCTCTCGAATTGTGCGCTGCCATGAACTTGTTGCACAAATGCAACGTAGGACGGCAATCATATTGCTGAGTAGATAAATGAATTTGCTAACGTGATGAAATCAACCATGATCCGCGGCAGACGGGGTGGGGCAACACAAGTCGTCCCGTCGAGAGGTCTGTCGCGCCGCGGCGCCGGCGAACTTCGCGTCACAGGGCCACCTCGGGCGAACGCCCCGCAGGAACCGGCTCCATCCACTTTGTTGACCTTGGAGGGTTGCAATGAACATCATCAAGCAACTGGCACTGGGAACGGCTGCGGCGGGGATCGCCGTCGGCGGCGCCCAGGCCGCTGACCTGCCGTTGAAGGCGAAAGCCGTCGAATACGTGAAGGTCTGCTCGATCTACGGCGCCGGCTTCTACTACA
>NZ_QPFS01000093.1:0-20293 GCF_010906995.1 Rhodopseudomonas sp. WA056
CCCCAGAGCCCCCCATTCCGTCCCCCGCATGTGCTCGTGGCACAATAAATTCGTCAAGCCAGCCGCGATCGGCGTCCGCGAATGGCGAACGACGTCGGTTCGAAGATCAATGGCAGTTTGAAAGAGTCCGATGGTGCAGGCGTTTCCTGCATCGCGAAAATTGCCGGACGTTGCCGGAGACGATTAGTTATCGTTGAACTAAGCGTCACACGCAGCTTGGAACTTCGTATTTGATCGAAATCAAATGTGACAGGTAGTTAGCATATGCAGCAAGACGGCGTACTCGGGTGCCTTAGAGTCGCGTTCGATTCGAGCGCTAACTCTTCATTAGAACTAATCAATTTTACGGTGACGCGGTGCCGCAACAAGGTAATTCAGGGTTCCTGATCGAGGGTTGTTGCGTCGTTCTGTCGCATGGATTGTACGAGGTCCTACGTCCGGTGAGATCCCGAGATCGGACATCTCCGGTGCATCATGACGCTACGAGGTCATTAGTTGCGTGCCCGCTCCGCCGGGGGCGGGCGTCATCTGCAAATCGTTGCTAATTGCGTCGATTGAAGGCGTCAGCGGTCGGCGAAGATCCGGTAGCGCTGCGGCTGCAGTCCGACGCGATCGCCTGCCTTCAGCGAGTGGTCGCGCGGCGCGTCGATCTCGATCAGCGTGTCGCCCGCGACGCCGCTCAGCACGATATCGGCGCGCTGCATCGGGCCGAACGCGCGCACTGCTTTCACGGCGCCTTCGAACACGCCGCTACCGCTCGGGCCAACCGCGATGTCGTGGCGTCGCACGAACAATTTCGACGGACCGGCAGCGGCGTCCTCCGCTGCGAGCTCCAGCTCGCGGCCGCCGAGCCGGACGCGACCGTTCTGGACCTCGACCGGCAGCACGATCGACTCTCCGATGAAGCCGTGCACGAAGGCCGACGCCGGCCGCTCGTAGACGTCGCCGGGCGATCCGATCTGTTCGATGTGGCCTTTGTCCATTACCACCACGCGGTTGGCGACCTCGAGCGCCTCCTCCTGGTCGTGGGTGACGAAGATCGAAGTGACGTGAATTTCCTCATGCAGATTGCGCAGCCAGGCGCGCAGCTCTTTGCGGACCTTGGCGTCGAGCGCGCCGAACGGCTCGTCGAGCAACAGGATCCGCGGCTCGATGGCCAGCGCGCGGGCGAGCGCGATGCGCTGGCGCTGTCCGCCGGAGAGCTGGTTCGGGTAGCGGTCGGCGAGCCAGCCGAGCTGCACCAGATCGAGCAGATCGCCGACCCGTTTCTTGATTTCGGCCTCCCGCTTGCGGATTTTGCGCGGCTGCACCCGCAGCCCGAACGCAACGTTCTCGAACACGTTCATGTGCCGGAACAGCGCATAGTGCTGGAATACGAATCCGACATGGCGCTCCGCTGCGCCGCGCGCCAACGCGTCTTCGCCGTCGATCGTGACCGCGCCGGAATCCGGCCATTCCAGCCCGGCGATGATCCGCAGCAGCGTGGTCTTGCCGGAGCCGGACGGGCCGAGCAGCGCCATCAGCTCGCCGGACTCGACCCGCAGATCGACATCGTCGAGCGCACGGAAACTGCCGAAATTCTTGACGATGTTGCGAACTTCAATGGTCATCGGGATGTAGCCCTTGTTCGATCCGGCCTTCCAGGACGGTCTTGACGATCAACGTCACCAGCGCCAGCAGCGCCAGCAGCGAGGCGATCGAGAACGCAGCGACCATCTGGTATTCGTTGTAGAGAATTTCCACCAGGAGCGGCATGGTGTTGGTCTCGCCGCGGATGTGGCCGGAGACGACCGACACCGCGCCGAATTCGCCCATCGCTCGGGCATTGCACAGCAGCACGCCGTACAGCAGTCCCCATTTGACGTTCGGCAGCGTGACGCGCCAGAACGTGGTCCAGCCACTGGCGCCGAGCGAGATCGCGGCCTCTTCCTCCAGCGGTCCCTGTTCCTGCATCAGCGGAATCAGTTCGCGCGCTACGAACGGGAAGGTGACGAAAGTGGTTGCCAGCACGATCGCGGGCACAGCGAACAGAATCTGGATGCCGTGGGCTTGCAGCCAGGGGCCCAGGAACCCTTGCGCGCCGAACAGCAGCACGAAGACGAGGCCGGAGATCACCGGGGAGACCGAGAACGGCAGGTCGATCAGCGTGATCAGCAGCGTCTTGCCGGGGAACTCGAACTTCGCGATCGACCAGGCGGCGATCACGCCGAACACCAGATTGAGACCGACCGAAATCGCCGCCGCGATCAGCGTCAGCTTGATCGCCGCCAGGGCCTCGTCGTCCGCCAGCGACGAGAGGTAGAAGCCGACGCCCTTCGAGAGGGCCTCGGAGAACACCAGAACCAGCGGCAGCACGACGAAGACGGTGAGGAACGCGACCGCAAAGCCGATGATCAGCAGCCGGACCCACGCCGGCTCGGTGTGCGCGGCGCGCCGTGTTGCAGCCGCGGGGGCCGCGGCCGTGTCGGCCGATCTGCGCACGGGGCGCCTCACTTGACTGGTTGCGACCATCGTCATGATATCACGCCGTGGCCAGCGACCGGGACTGCGCCCAATGCTGGATCCGGTTGAGAACGAAGATGATCAGGAACGAAAACACCAGCATCACGACCGCAATCGCGGTCGCGTCGGAATAGCGGAACTCCGACAGTCGGATCACGATCAGCAAGGGCGCGATCTCCGAAACATTGGGCAGATTGCCGGCGATGAAGATCACCGAGCCGTATTCGCCGACGGCTCGAGCGAAGGCGAGGGCAAATCCGGTCAGCGCCGCCGGCACCAGGCTCGGCAGGATGACGCGGCGGATCGTCTGCCAGCGCGAGGCGCCGAGCGACTCGGCGGCTTCCTCGATCTCGACGTCGAGATCGATCAGCACAGGCTGTACAGTGCGAACCACGAACGGAATGCCGATGAAAATCATCGCCAGGAAGATGCCGAGCGGCGTGAACGCCACCTTGATGCCCAGTTCGGCGAGCGGTGCGCCGAGCCAGCCCTTTTGCGCGAACAGCGTCGTCAGCGCGATGCCCGCGACCGCGGTCGGCAGCGCGAACGGAATATCGACGATCGCGTCGAAGATCCGGCGACCGGGGAAACGGTAGCGCACCAGCGCCCACACGATCACCAGGCCGGCGACCAGATTGACGCAGGCCGCCGCAAAGGCGAGCCCGAACGAGATCTTCAGCGCATGCAGGGTCCGCGGTGCGGTAACGATCGCCCAGAATTCCGCAGGACTGAGTTCGGCAGTCTTCACGAACAGGCCGGCGAGCGGGATCAGGATCAGCAGCGACAGCCAGGTGATCGTCAGCCCCATGGTCAGTCCGAAGCCGGGCAAGGAGCGGCGACGCCCAGCGCTGGTCATGGCGACACCTGTGGATGCGTCTGAGCTGACGCGCGGAAGCCATCAGCGAGTGGTGCCTCGGTTGTCCGCGGGTCGTCCCCGCGCAGGCGGGGACCCATACTCCGCAGCGTTTCGGTTGAAGCCCAACGGCAGACGCCTTCCTTCACTGGCGAAGCCAGGGGATAGGGGGCCCCGCCTGCGCGGGGACGACTCGTTGTCGATGCAGCGGCTAAACATGCGATCCACATGCGATGAATCTGCGCGCAGAAGGGGAGCGCGTTGCTGTCGGTGCTAAGCATACTGCCCCCAATCTTGCGAATCGCGGCCGCATGGCACGGATCGCGATGACGCCGCTCAGTTCTTGTAGATCTTATCGAACACGCCGCCCTCGGCGAAGTGTTCGGACTGTGCCTTGGTCCAGCCGCCGAACACGTCGTCGATCGTGAACAATTCGACCTTGGCGAACGCGCCTTCGTGCGCCTTGGCGACGTCAGGATCGCGCGGACGGTAGAAATGCCTCGCGGCGATTTCCTGGCCCTGTTTCGAGTAGAGGTGCTTCAGATAGGATTCCGCTGCGGCGCGGGTGCCCTTCTTGTCGACGACGCTGTCGACGACGGTGACCGGAGGCTCGGCGAGGATCGAGAGCGAGGGGGCGACGATCTCGAACTTGTCGGCGCCGAATTCTTTGACGGCGAGATACGCCTCGTTCTCCCACGCCAGCAGCACGTCGCCGACGCCGCGTTCGACGAAGGTGACGGTGGAGCCGCGCGCGCCGGTATCGAGGACCGGAACCTGCTTGTACAGCTTGGCGACGAAATCCCGCGCCGCCTCGGGCGAACCGGACTTCTTCAAGGCATAGCCCCAGGCCGCGAGGTAGTTCCAGCGCGCGCCGCCCGAGGTCTTCGGGTTCGGCGTGATCACGCTGACGCCGGGCTTGAGCAGATCGTCCCAATCCCTGATGCCCTTCGGGTTGCCCTTGCGCACCAGGAACACGATGGTCGAGGTGTAGGGCGACGAATTCTGCGGCAATCGCTTCTGCCAGTCCTTGGCGAGCAGCCCTCTGCTGGCGATGGCGTCGATGTCGTAGGCGAGCGCCAGTGTGACGACATCGGCCTGCAGACCGTCGATCACCGAACGCGCCTGCGCACCGGAGCCGCCGTGCGACTGCTTGATGGTGGCGGTGTTGCCGGATTCTTTCCGATAGTCCGCGGCGAACGACTTGTTGAAATCGGCGTACAGCTCGCGGGTCGGATCATACGAGACGTTCAGCAGCGATATGTCGGCGGCATTCGCGGCGGTCGCCGCCAACAAGCCGGCGAGGATGGGGAATAAGCGGCGGATCATCGATTGTCTCCATTGTGCCTGACGACGTCGTTGTCGTCTGCGCGGAGCGCCGAAGGTCACGAACAAAGCACGCCAAGTCAACGAAACGGCATTTCATTGTTCGCTTAGTTGCGACCGCAGTGTTCTATGAAGTCTTCGTCGTGTGAATGCCGCATTCTGTCTTGCCGCGCCCGCGCCAGCGGCCGGCGCGCGCATCCTCGCCGACTTCGGCGCGGCTGGTACACGGCATGCAACCGACCGACAGGAATCCAGCAGCCAGCAGCGGATGCTGCGGCAGCCTGGCGGTCGCGTAGATCGCCGAGATGTCGGCAGGCGTGACGTTGGCGAACGGATTGAACTTCAGCCGCGCGCCATCGGCCTCGACCACCGGAATGTCGGCGCGCGCACCGCCCTGAAAGCGCTTGCGGCCATTGATCCAGCCGTCGAACGGCGCGAGAGCGCGGCGCAGCGGCTCGACCTTGCGGATCAGACAGCATTTGTCCGGATCGGAGAACCACAATTCGCGCGACACATCATCGCGGTCGAGATCGGTGTCGAGCGGCCGGATCGAACGCACGTCGCGCAGGCCGAGCGTTGCGGTGAGTGTATCGCGATACGCCAGCGTCTCTTCGAACAGCCAGCCGGTGTCGAGAAATACCACCGGGATCGCTGAATCGACATCGGCCATCACTTTGAGCAGCGCGGCCGACTCGGTGCCGAACGACGACACCAGCGCCAGCTTGTCGCGGCCGATCTCGCGCAGCGCTGCTGCGATCACTTCGGCCGGCGAGGCGGCGCGCAACGCGGCGTCGAGCGCCTGCGCGCGCAACTCCAGGCCGGCAGGGCCGGTAGTGGGGGAGGAAAGAGGCTGCGCCAGTTCGGTCATCGATCACCGCGTCCAGATCGTCACTATCGATCACGTTGCTTGCGCGGCTCAGCGACGCGCTGATCCACGAAGAAGGATTGACTAGAAATATTTTCTATCTAAGTATCGCGCAAGCGCCAAAATAGAAAATTATTCTTTCTAAATGCGGCGTTCGAAATAGAAATTTCATCTCCGTTCTGCGCGTTCCAGAGATGCCCGTTCTCCTCCCCCGTCGGGCGGCATTGCGAACCCGCAGTCACGACTGGCCCGATGCTGATCGGGACCGCTAATTCTGGAGCTTGTCATGACGCTCGCTGCGCGAGAAACCGCCGCACTGGCCCTGGTCCCGGACCGGGGCTTGGTCCCTGCGCGGGGCTTGGTCCCTGAGCCGCCTTTGGAGGATCAGCTCCGCGCGATGGATCACCTCGACGCCTTGGAGGCGCAGAGCATTTACATTTTGCGCGAGGCGTTCGCCCGACTGAAGAAGCTGGCGCTGCTGTGGTCGCTCGGCAAAGACTCCAACGTGATGATCTGGCTGGCACGGAAAGCGTTTTTCGGCCGCGTCCCGTTCCCGGCGCTCCACGTCGATACCGGCAAGAAATTTCCCGAGATGTACGCCTTCCGCGATACCTACGCGAAGGAATGGGATCTCGATCTGCGCGTCGATCCATGCCCGCCGATCGACAGCGTCGATCCGACACTGCCGCCGGCTGCGCGCTCCGCTGCCCGCAAGACCGAAGGCCTCAAGCTTGCGCTGGCCAAATACGGCTTCGACGGACTGATCGCCGGCATCCGTCGCGACGAAGAAGCCACTCGCGCCAAGGAGCGGGTGTTCTCGCCGCGCGGCACCGAGGGCGGATGGGACGTCCGTGATCAGCCGCCGGAATTCTGGGATCAGTTCAACGCCTCGCCGCCGCCCGGCGCGCATCTGCGCATCCACCCGATCCTGCATTGGACCGAGGCCGACATCTGGGCCTACACCAAGCGCGAAGGCATCCCGATCATCCCGCTGTATCTGTCGCAAAACGGCAAGCGTTACCGCTCGCTCGGCGACCAGGACATCACCTTCCCGGTGGAGTCGAACGCCGCCTCGATCGACGAGATTCTGCTCGAACTCGA
Source organism: Rhodopseudomonas sp. WA056 (assembly GCF_010906995.1). NCBI lineage: Bacteria > Pseudomonadati > Pseudomonadota > Alphaproteobacteria > Hyphomicrobiales > Nitrobacteraceae > Rhodopseudomonas > Rhodopseudomonas sp. WA056. The sequence continues at coordinate 6,645 of NZ_QPFS01000093.1, forward strand.
GACCACCAAGGTGCCGGAGCGCGCCGGCCGTGCGCTCGACCACGAAACCGAGGACGCGTTCGAGCGGCTTCGTGTCGCCGGCTATCTGTGATCCGCACCCGTGAGTGACGCCATGACCATCGCCGTTCCGCCCGCCTCGCTCGCCGCAGACGCCGTCCGTCCGCTGGTGCGCATCGTCATCGTCGGCCATGTCGACCACGGCAAGTCGACGCTGGTCGGCCGCCTGCTGCACGAAACCGGTTCGCTGCCCGAAGGCAAGCTCGAGATGCTGAAGGCGGTCAGTGCCCGCCGCGGCATGCCGTTCGAGTGGTCGTTCCTGCTCGATGCGCTGCAGACCGAGCGCGACCAGGGCATCACCATCGACACCACCCAGATCCGCTTCCGCACGCCGTCGCGCGACGTGGTGCTGATCGACGCGCCCGGCCACGCCGAATTCCTGCGCAACATGATCACCGGCGCCTCGCAGGCCGACGGCGCGGTGCTGATCATCGACGCGCTCGAAGGCGTGCGCGATCAGACCCGGCGTCACGGCTATCTGCTGCAACTGCTCGGCATCAAGCAGGTCGCCGTGGTGGTCAACAAGATGGACCGCGTCGAGTTTTCGGCGGCGCGGTTCGGTGACATCAGCAACGAGATCACCGCACATCTGACCTCGCTCGGCGTGACGCCGACCGCCGTGATTCCGATCTCGGCCCGTGAGGGCGACGGCGTGGCGGCGCGCACCGACAATATCGCCTGGTACGACGGCCCGACCGTGGTCGAGGCGATCGACAAGCTGACGCCGGCGCAGCCGCTCGACGCGTTGCCGCTGCGCCTCGCCGTGCAGGCGATCTACAAATTCGACGATCGCCGCATCGTCGCCGGCCGTATCGAATCCGGGCATCTGCGGGCGGGCGACGACATCGTCATCATGCCGGCCGGCAAGATCGCCAAGATCAAGACCGTCGAAGGTTGGCCGGTGACGCCGCTTGCAGGTTCGTTCGGCGCCGGCCGTTCGGTCGGCATCACGCTCGACCGCGAACTATTCGTCGAACGCGGCGACGTGATCGGCCATGCCGGCACCGCGCCGCGCGACACCCGCCGGCTGCGCGCGCGGATTTTCTGGCTGCACGATCAGCCGCTCACCGCCGGCGCCTCGGTGCTGGTGCGGCTCGGCACCCGCGAGACCCGCGCGAACGTCGTGGCGATCGAGAAGGCGGTCGATCCCGGCGATCTCGCCAGCGAGGCCGCATCCGAGATCAAACGCAACCATGTCGGCGAAATCGATCTGTCGTTGTCTCAGCCGGTCGCGGCCGATCCGGCCGATAGCAATCCGCGCACCGGGCGACTGGTGATCGAAATCAACGGCCGGATTGCGGGCGGCGGTCTGGTGCTCAGCGTCGATAGCGGCCAGCGCGCCGCGACCGCCGATATCGTCCCGGTGGAGTCCGCGCTGCTGCCGGGCGAACGCGCCGCGCGCTATCGCCACAACGGCGCGGTGTTGTGGTTCACCGGGCTGCCGGGCTCCGGCAAGACCACGATCGCGCGGGCACTCGAGCGTCGGCTGTTCGATCGCGGCGGCTCGCCGATCCTGCTCGACGGCGACACGCTACGCGCCGGACTGAACAATGACCTCGGCTTCTCGCCGGCGGATCGGGCGGAGAACATCCGCCGCCTCGCCGAGCTCGCCGCGCATCTGGCCGCCAATGGCCATGTTGCGATCGTTGCGGCAGTATCGCCGGCGCTCGCCGACCGCGCCGCGGCACGGCGCATCGCCGGTGATCGCTTCCGCGAGATCTATGTCGCGACCTCGGCTGACGTCTGCGAGCAGCGCGACCCGAAGGGGCACTACGCCAAGGCGCGTGCCGGCGGGTTGCCGAACTTCACCGGCATCGGCAACGACTATCAGCCGCCGACGACCAGCGAACTGGTGCTCGACACCGCGGGCCTGTCGGTCAGCGAAGCCGTGGGGCAGGTCGAGACCATGCTGGCGCAGACCGACGTGTTGATCGAAGACCTGGCCGACCTCGCGGCGCACATCTGAAGCACAAGCCGGCGGCCGGCTGCGCGCTCAGCCGACCATCGCGGCCGGCTCGGCCAGGACGCAGCGCGCCATCCGGCCCGGGCCGAGTGCCACCTCAGGCGGTAGCCCAGCCGAACAGCGCGGCTGGGCATGGGCGCAGCGCGGCGCGAACGAGCAGGCGACCGGCTTGGCGTCGAGCGAGGGCGGCGCGCCAGGAATCGTCTCCAGCCGCGCGCCGCGCTTGGCGCCATGCACCGTCGAGGCGAGCAGACCCTGCGCGTAAGGATGCTGCGGCTCGCGGACGATGTCGCGCAGCGAGCCCTGCTCGATGGTCTGTCCCGCATACATCACGGCGACGCGGTCGCAGATCTCGATCGCCACGCCGATGTCGTGGGTGACGAAGATCACCGACATGCCGAACTCGCGCTGCAACTCGCGTAGCAGCAGCAGGATCTGGATCTGCACCGTGGCGTCGAGCGCGGTGGTCGGCTCGTCGGCAAGCAGGATCTTCGGCTTGCAGGCCAGCGCCAGCGCGATCATCGCGCGCTGCCGCATGCCGCCGCTCATCTCGTGCGGATAGGCCTCTAACCGCCGCTTCGCCGACGGGATGCGCACCACTTCCAGCATCTCCAGCGCGCGGGCCATCGCCTCGCGCTTGCTCTTGCCTTCGTGCCGCATCACCGACTCGGCGATCTGTTGGCCGACGGTGTAGACCGGATCGAGCGCCAGCGCCGGCTCCTGGAAGATCATCGACACGGTCTGGCCGCGGAACGTCGACAGCGCCTCGTCGTCGAGCGCCAGCACGTCCTGTCCGGCGACGTGAATGCTGCCGGTGATCGCGGTGCGTTTCTTCGGCAGCAGCCGCATCAGGGCGCGCAGCGTCACGCTCTTGCCCGAGCCGGATTCGCCGAGCAGGCCGAGGACCTCGCCCTGGCCGAGCGACAGGTTGAGATCATTGATGGCGTAGACCGTCCGCTCGCCGGTGAAGCGGACGTTGAGATCGCGGATGTCGACCAGATTGCTCATCTACAGCTCCGGACATTGTCGATGGAAATCGGTGGCACGCTGCCAGCCTGCGCCGATCCGCAGCAGCACCGCCTCGTCGAACGGGCGGCCGATCAGTTGCAGCCCGATCGGCAGGCCGGCTTTCGAGAAGCCGCAGGGCAGCGCCAGCGACGGCAGGCCGAGATAGTTGATCGGCCGGGTGAAGCGGGTCAGCCGCTGGATCACGGCCTCGGCGTTCAGGCTGTTGCCGACGTCGCTCTCGGCGATCGTCGGCGCAGGCACCGGCGACACCGGCGCCAGCACCGCATCGACGCCGGCCACCGCCGCGACGAACTCCGCGAGAGCGACGCCGCGCCAGCGCATCGCTTCCAGATAAGTGACGGCCGGGATCGCCAGCGCGTTCTGCAGCCGCATCAGCACCTGCGGGCCGTAGTCCTGCGGCCGCTCGCGCATCCATTGGCCATGGAAGCCGGCGGCTTCGACCGCGAGCACGAGCTGTGCGGCGGCGCTGAGCTGGCGCTGATCCGGCAGTTCGACTTCGATGACACGCACGCCTTCGCGCACCAGTGCGGCCTTGGTGTCGTCGAGCACGCGAGCGACCTCGGCATCGAGATCGTCGACATAGAACGATTTCGGAATGCCGATGCTGATGCCCTGCAGCGGTTGTTTGGTGGCGGCCAGATAGTCCGGCACCGGGCGGTGCGAGGCGGTCGGGTCGGCGGGATCGGCGCCGGCCATCAGCCCGGTGAGCAGGGCGCAATCCTGGGCAGTCCGAGCGAGCGGCCCGACGGTGTCGAGCGAATGCGATAGCGGCATCGCGCCGGCGCGGCTGACCAGCCCTACGGTCGTCTTCAGCCCGGTGACGCCGCAGAAATGCGCCGGCATCCGGATCGATCCGCCGGTGTCGGAGCCGAGCGCCGCAAACGTCAGCCGCGCGGCGACTGCCGAACCGGAGCCCGACGACGAGCCGCCGGTGATGTGGTCGAGCCCCCACGGATTACGCACCGCGCCGTAATGCGCGTTGTGGCCGGTCGGGCCGTAGGCAAACTCCGACATCTGCAGGCTGCCGAGCCGCACCTGGCCGGCGTCCTTCAGCCGCTGCAGCGCGGTCGAGGTCGTGGTGGCGACGAAATCGCGGCGGACCTTGGAGCCGCAGGTCACGACGAAGCCGGTCTCGTAGTACATGTCCTTGTGCGCCAGCGGCACGCCGTGCAGCGGGCCTTTGCGCTCGCCCTTGGCCAGCGCGGCGTCCGCCGCATCCGCTGCGGCGAGCGCGTTCTCAGGCTCGATCGCCATGAAGGCGTTGAGCTTCGGCTGCGCCCGCGCGATGCGGTCGAGACAGGCCTGTGTGACGTCACGCGACGACAGTTTCTTCGCGGCGATCGCCTCAGCGACTTCGGTCAGCGTCAGCAGCGCCGGATCGCTCAGCCTCATCGCGCGCCCTCGTTTTGCGCCACGACGTAGGTGGACGGTTCGAGATCGAACGGCAGCGTACCGGCGACCGGGGTGAAGCCGTCGAATGCCGGGCCGATCGAATTGGCGATCCGCGCCGCCACCTCGTCGTCGACCGGAAGTCCTGCGATCGCCGCCATCGTCTTGATCGTGACGGGGTCGGGTTTGATCATTGCTGATTTCTCCTTATGGGGCGCGGCTGTGGCCCGAGCCGGGGATCGACATGAAGCACGCGGCCTGATGGCCGCTGTCGCCGATCGACGACAGCTTCGGCTTGGCCTGCGAGCATAGCGCCTCGGCGAACGGACAGCGCGGATGAAAACGACAGCCGGCCGGCGGATCAATCGGGTTCGGCGGATCGCCGGTGATCGGCGGAACCTCGGTGCGGCGATCTGGATCGGACGACGGCATCGCCGCGAGCAGCGCCCGCGTGTAGGGATGCGCCGGCTGATCCCACACTTCGTCGACCGGGCCGAGTTCGACGACTTCGCCGAGATACATCACCAGCACGCGGTCGGAGATGTAGCGCACCACGTTGAGATCGTGGCTGATGAACAGATAGGTCAGGCCGAACTCGCGCTTCAGGTCGGCGAGCAGGTTCAGCACCTGCGCCTCGACCGATTTGTCGAGTGCGGAGACCGACTCGTCGAGGATCACCAGCCGCGGCGACAGCGCCAGCGCGCGTGCGATGTTGACGCGCTGACGCTGGCCGCCGGAGACTTCGTGCGGATAGCGATGCGCGAAGTTTTCGGGCCGCAGGCCGACCTTGCCGAGCAGTTCGCGCGCCAGCGCACGGGCGCCGGCGTCGCTCATGCCGTGGACCTTGGGCCCGAACGCGATCGAGTCCTCGATCGTCAGCCGCGGATTGAGCGAGGCATAGCTGTCCTGAAACACCATCTGCATGCCGCGCCGCAGCTCGCGCAAGCTCAGCTCGCGCCCGACCTGCCGGGCGTCGAAGATGATCTCGCCGGCCGTCACCGGCATCAGGTGCATCAACAGCCGCGCGGTGGTCGACTTGCCGCAGCCGGATTCGCCGACGATGCCGAGCGTCTCGCCCTTGGCGATCGAGAAGGTGACGTCATCGACCGCCCGCACCGTCTTGGCGCCGCCTAACAGTCCGGTGCCGCGCACCGGGAAATGCTTGGTGAGACCGTTGACCTGCAGCAGCGGCTGGGCGGCGCCGCCGATGTCTTCGATCGGCTCGAACTTTTCGACTTCTGCGATTGCGGAGACAGCTTTGCTCATCGCGTCAGTTCCTGATGTCCATGGCGCTGCGCATCGAGTCGCTCAGCAGGTTGAAGCAGATTGAGACTGCGAAGATCATCACGCCGGGCAGCGCCGCCACCCAGGGATTGACGTAGATCGCGGTGCGCAGCGTGTTCAGCATCAGGCCCCATTCCGGCTCCGGCGGCTTGGTGCCGAGACCGAGGAACGACAGGCCGGCGGCGAGGATCATCGACACCGAGATCAGGCCGGTGGCGTAGACGAAGATCGGCCCGAGCACGTTGCCGAGCATGTGCACCCGCATGATGGTGAAGGCGCCGGCGCCGGAGGCGCGTGCGGCTTCGACGAAGTCCATGTTGCGGACGCTGGTGGTGACGCTCTCGGCGACGCGGGTGATCTGCGGCACGAACACCACGGTGAGCGACACGATCGAGTTGGTGATGCCGGCGCCGAGCGCGCCGGAGATCGCGATCGCCAGCAGCACCGAGGGGAAGGCGTAGAACACGTCGATCGTCCGCATGATCGCGGTGTTGACCTTGCCGCCGACATAGCCGGCGATCAGCCCGAGCGAGGTGCCGATCATGAACGCGAAGATCACCGGCAGCACGCCGATGAACAGCGACAGCCGGCCGCCATAGACCAGCCGGGCCAGCATGTCGCGGCCGAGCTCGTCGGTGCCGAGCGGATAGTTGGCGGTGCCGATCGGCTTCAGCCTTCGGATCATCGAGCCCTGATACGGGTCGGCGAGGTGCAGCCAAGGTGCGAACACGGCCGCCAGCACGATCAGCAGCAGGATGACGCCGCAAGTCATCGCGATCTTGTCGCGGATCAGGCGCCGGCCGACATTGGCCCAATAGCCGCGCGCTTTGCCGGCGGGGGCGGTCTGCGGTGCGGCGTCGGCAGCGGTCAAACTCATCGTCGGTGCTCCCATGACGTCAGGCCCGCTTGATCCGCGGATCGATCAGCGCCTGGGCGATGTCGACCGAGAGATTGAGCAGCACGAAGAACAGCGCCAACACCAGGATGGTGCCCTGCAGCAGCGGCAGGTCGCGCTGGAAGATCGCCGAGTTGAGCAGCAGCCCGGAGCCCGGCCAGGAGAAAACCGTCTCGACCAGGATCGAGCCGCCGAGCATGTAGCCGAGCTGAAGGCCCATCACCGCGAGCGCGGTCGGCGCCGCGTTCTTGATGACGTGACCGAACACGCCGGTTTCGCGCAGCCCCTTGGCGCGCAGCGCCTCGACGAAATCCTGCGACAGGATATCGCCGGTCAGCGCCCGCACCGTGCGGGTGACGATGCCCATTGGAATCACCGAGGTGGTGATCGCCGGCAGGATCAGGAAGCGGATATGGGCCCAGTCCCAGGCCCATTGCCCGGAGCCGCCGGGGCCGGCGCCGACCGCGGGCAGCCAGTTGAGCTGCACCGAGAACACGATCACCAGCACCATGCCGAGCCAATAGTGCGGCACCGAGACGCCGGCGATGGCGATGCCGGTGGCCATCTTGTCGATCCAGGTGTCGCGGAAGTAACCGGCGATCAGGCCGAACAGCAGCCCGAACGAGAATCCGATGATCGCCGCGGCGATTGCCAGCATCACGGTGTTGGAGACCGCACGCATCACCTCGGCCAGCACCGGGCGCCCGGTGGCGATCGAGGTGCCGAGATCGCCGTGCGCCGCCTTCCACAGCCATAGCCCGAATTGCACCGGCAGCGGACGGTCGAAGCCGTAGGCAGTGCGCAGCTGCGCCGCGAGCTCCTGCGACGCGTCCGCCGGCAGCACGGCGACCAGCGGGTCGCCGGGCGTGATGTGCACCAGCATGAAGCACACCAGCGCGACGCTGAGGACGATCGGAACGACATAGACGATGCGGCGGGCGATATAGGCGAGCACGGGACTCTCACTCGAACGAGGATGCGGTCAGTCGGATCGAGACGTCTCCCCCGTCATTGCGAGCGCAGCGAAGCAATCCAGTGATCAGTGCACCGGGCTGGATTGCTTCGTCGCTTCGCTCCTCGCAATGACGGGTGGGGTTTCAGCAGCGCCTCTTACGGCGCGATCGACACCGGAGAGAAGTCGACGAACCAGCTCTTGGGCTGGACGAAGCCCTTGATCTTCGGGCTGAGCGCACGCGGGCCGACGTCGTGGGCGACGTAGAGGAACGCGGCGTCGTCGATCGAGGCGGCGTTGAGCTCGGCGAGGACTTCGTCACGCTCCTTGTCGTCGAAGGTGGTGCGCGCCTTCTTCACCAGCTCGTCGAACTTCGGGTTGTTGATGTAACCCCAATTGTTCGACACCGGCGGCGCCATCGACGACTGCAGGAAGCGCACCAGCGCGAAGAACGGATCCATCGCCGCGTAGGTGACGTTGATCGCATCCGAGCCGTTCGCCGACGGATCCTTGACGCCGCGGCGCCAATTGGTGAACAGCGTGTTCCATTCGATCACGTCGAGCTTGACGTCGAAGTAACACTCCGCCAGCGCCTGCTGCAGATACTCGTTCATCGGCAGCGGCAGCATCTGGCCGGAGCCCGACGCCGAGGTCTGCACCTTGACGGTGAGCTTCTTGTTCGGGCCGTAGCCCGCTTCTTTCATCAGCTTCTGCGCCGCGGGCAGATCGTACTTGATCTGGAACTGCGGCTTGCCGCGCCAGGGATGGCCGGGCTCGAATGTGCCGGTCGCCGGCACCATCAGGCCAGCGAGCAGACCGTCGCGCATCCCCTCACGATCGATACACAGATTGGCGGCGCGGCGAACACGAATGTCGTTCCAGGGCGAGCCTTCGATCCGCGAAAACTGCCACGGCCAAACGTGCGGCTGTTCGTTCTTCTCGATCTTGAAGCCGCGGGATTCGATTTCCTTCACGGCGTCGGGGGCCGGGGCTTCGATCCAGTCGACCTGGCCGGACAGCAGCGCCGCGGTGCGGGCGTTGGCTTCCGGCATCGGCAGCAGCACCATGCGGTCGACATGCGGGATGCGGTTCTTGTCCCAGTAGCCGTCGTTCTTGACCAGCTCGAGCCGCTCGCGCGGCGTGAACTTCGCCATCTTCCACGGGCCGGTGCCCGACGCGTCCTTGGCGAAGGCTGCCCAGGCAGCGGTCGACTTCGCCTTGGCGTCGGCGCCCTCGGCCTTGTCGTACAGCGCCTGCCACTTGGTCGGGCTCGCCATGAACAGGTTGGTGAGGTTGATCGGCAGGAAGCTGTCGGGCTCCTTGGTGGTCAGCTCGACCGTCATGTCGTCGATCTTCTTCGCCGACACCAGGGTCGGCATCCGCGACGCGGTCACGCCGATCTGGCTCGGGTCGTACTGAGGTGCATCTTTGTTGAGCACCTTGTCGACGTTCCACACCACGGCGTCGGCGTTGAAGTCACTGCCGTCGTGAAACTTCACGCCCGGACGCAGTTTGAAAATCCACTTTGTGTGATCATCGTCCTTCACCTTCCACTCGGTGGCGAGGCCGGGGATGACCACACTCGCTTTGGTTGCCGACGACAGGTCCCACATCGTCAGGCCGTCATACATCGTCAGTCCGGTGAAGCGATTGCCTTCGAAGCCCTGATCGGGTTGGCCCAGCGTGCGCGGAATATCCGCGGCGGTCATGCCGATGCGCAGCACGGATTCGGCGGACGCCAGCGACGGCATCATGAAGACGCTTGCCATCGACAGAGCGAGCAGTACAGCGCGGCGGTTGTTGAGACGAGAATTACGCATTCGACGAGAGTCCCTTCGCAGTGACTAATTGGCAGGCTGGTCAATGCAATGCATGTGCCAGCCAAAGCGGCAGGCTGCCGTCGCGTGCATCCGTCATCCGAGTCAGCGACTGTGAAAACTCGCGCAGAGCCGCAATGCAAAACTGCGGGGCGGGCGTGGCGCGCCCATTGCAAGCGGTTCGCCCATCGTCATGAGGAGATCAGTTGATGGTGCGGCTTAAGAGTTCATGGGTGCTGGGCGCGTTGTTTGCCGCAGCGAGTGCGATCGGCGCGGCGCGTGCGGAAACAGTGGTGCGTTACGGGATCTCGATGGCCGACATTCCGCTGACCACCGGGCAGCCCGATCGCGGCGCCGGCGCGTATCAGTTCACCGGCTACACGATCTACGATCCGCTGGTGGCGTGGGAGATGAACGTCGGCGATCGGCCCGGCAAACTCGTGCCGGGGCTCGCGACCGAGTGGAAAGTCGACGATGCCGACAAGACCAAGTGGCGGTTCACGCTGCGCAAGGGTGTCAAGTTTCACGACGGCAGCGACTTCAACGCCGATGCGGTGATCTGGAATCTCGACAAGGTTCTCAACGACAAGGCGCCGCAATTCGACAAGCGGCAGAGCGCGCAGGTGAAGACCCGGCTGCCGTCGGTGAAGAGCTGGGCCAAGATCGACGACTACACGGTCGAGATCACCACCAAGACGGTCGACTCGTTCTTTCCGTATCAGATGCTGTGGTTCCTGGTGTCGAGCCCGGCGCAATATGAAAAGGTCGGCAAGGATTGGGACAAGTTCGCCGCCAATCCGTCCGGCACCGGTCCGTTCCGGCTCACCAAGCTGGTGCCGCGCGAACTCGCCGAGCTGACGAAGAACAACGACTACTGGGACAAGTCGCGGCTGCCGAAGACCGACAAGCTGGTGCTGATCCCGATGCCGGAAGCATTGACCCGCACCAACGCACTGCTGGCCGGCCAGGTCGACCTGATTGAAACGCCCGCGCCCGACGCCGTGCCGCAGCTCAAGGCCGCCGGCATGCGAATCGTCGACAACGTCACGCCGCACGTCTGGAACTATCACCTCAGCGTGCTGCCCGGCTCACCCTGGACCGATGTCCGCCTGCGCAAGGCGCTCAATCTTGCGATCGACCGCGACGCGGTGGTCGGCCTGATGAACGGCCTCGCCAAGCCCGCGGTCGGCCAGGTCGATCCGTCGAGCCCGTGGTTCGGTCATCCGTCGTTCAAGATCAAATACGATCTGGCCGAAGCCAAGAAGCTGGTGAAGGAAGCCGGCTACTCGCCGGAGAAGCCGCTGAAGACCACCTTCATCATCGCCAACGGCGGCACCGGCCAGATGCTGTCGCTGCCGATGAACGAGTTCCTGCAGCAGAGCTTCAAGGAGATCGGCATCGACGTCGAGTTCAAGGTGGTCGAACTCGAAGTGCTGTACACCGCTTGGCGCAAGGGCGCGGCCGACGAATCCAATGCCGGCATCACCGCCAACAACGTCGCCTACGTCACCTCCGATCCGCTGTACGCGATCGTGCGGTTCTTCCACTCCGGGCAGGTGGCGCCGGTCGGCGTCAACTGGGGCGGCTACAAGAACCCGAAGGTCGATGCGTTGATCGACGAGGCCAAGCAGACCTTCGACGACAAGAAGCAGGACGAGCTGCTGGCTCAAGCGCATGCCCAGATCGTCGACGATGCCACGCTGGTGTGGGTGGTGCACGACACCAATCCGCACGCGCTGTCGCCGAAGGTGAAGAGCTTCGTCCAGGCGCAGCACTGGTTCCAGGATCTGACCACGATCGGACTGCAGTAGTCGGGCGTCCGTAAATTTTCGACGACGATAAGGGCTGCGCATGATGGTGCGCAGCCCTTTTCTTATCGCTGAAGATTGCTGCTTATCGCTTGTGCAAAGCTGGTCTTATCGCTTCCGGATGCCCGCCCAACATTGCGGCAGCATCTGCCTAATGTTGGCGCGGCCCGATTCCGAATCCGGTCGAGCGCATCCGGTGAAGTGTCACTCCGGGAAGTCGCGGGCCGTCAGCCGACCGTCGCCGTCCTTGTCGATCTCCTTCATCCAGCCGACGCTGCCGTCGATGAATTCGGCGCGCGACACCCGGCCGTCGCCGTCGGCGTCGTTACGCGGCAGAGTCAGGCCGTCGGCGATCTGCCGGATTTTGGTCTGCTCCTCAGGCGAGAACCGCGCGATCCCGGCGTCGCGCACCTTGTCGAAGCGGGCGTATTCGTCGCGGTCGAGATAACCGTCCGCATTGGCGTCGAAGGCGTAGAATCGCTGTGCGCGTCCCTCCCGGATCTCGTCCAGCGTCACGACGCCGTCATTGTTGATGTCCCATTGCTCCAGGAAGTGGGACAGGCTGACCGAGTCCGCGGCGATCGCCGGCGTGAGAAACGTGGCGGCCGCAGCGGCCGCCACGAGAAGGCGTTTGGTCATATCGTATCCTTGCTGGTTGATCAGAACGACGCCTTGATGCCGGCGTAGAAGCCGCGGCCGTCGCCGGGCAGGAAGGCGGCCTGATCGGGGCGCGCCTGATCCACCACCAGCGTGGTCGCCGCATAGGTCTTGTCGAACAGGTTGGTGATCTCGCCGAACACCCGGAAGGTCTTGTTGATCCGGTACTCGCTGCGCAGGTCGACCACGGCGTAAGGGTCGGCATACAGCGTGTTCATGTTGTCGACCGCGACCTTGGCCGGGCTCCAGCGCACCGCGCCCTGCATCATCCAGGCGTCGGTCGCCTGCAATTGCAACTGCGCGTAGATCAGATGCGGCACGGCGCCGCCGAGCCTGTTGTTGCCGCGCAGCGGATCGTCGACGAAACGGAAGTCCTGATAGGTGTAGGCGAGTCGGCCCGACAGCCGATCGGTGAACTTCATGCCGGCGCCGAGCTCGATGCCGAAATGCGTGGTGCGGTCGGCGTTGATCGCACCGAGCGAGGCGCCGGTGACGTCGCGCAGGTTGAGCAGTTCGTTGTCGATCCAGGAGTAGTAGGTGACGACGTCCCACGAGAACCGGTCGGCGCGGCCGCGCCAGCCGCCCTCCACCGTGACCGCGGTCTGTGCCGACAGGTTCGGTGTCGCGAACGCCGCGGCCGCCAGAGCGGGGCTTGGTGGCGTCGGGCGGCCGGGGCTCGAATTCGGCGTGCCGTTGATAGTGGCGATCAGGTCGTCGTGGGTCGGCGGCTCGAAGCTGTGGCTGCCGGCAATGAAGAAGGTCTGGGTCGCGTCCGGCCGGTACGACAGCGCCAGACTTGGATTCCAGCCCGAGTACGATCGCGCATAGCTGTTGTTCTGAGTCGGCACCGCTCCGTTCGGCAGCAGCACGTTCGGCCTGGACGGATTGTACGCGATGGTCGGCCGCGTCGCGGCGGTGTAGAGATCGTCGTTGTCGCGCGTCGCATAGGCGTAGGAGATCGCCGGCGACACCGTCCATTGCTGCCACACCGGCACATTGGCGCCGGCGAACAATGACAGCGTCTGTGCGTCGAGCCGGTTGCTGCCGAACTGCGCGCCGGTCATGCCGCTCTGGTTGAGATAGTAGTCGCGATCCGCCGAGCCGACGCTGTACTGCGCGGTGGTTTCGAACAACGGCAGCAGCGCGTCCGCCGGGTTGTAGGCGTAGCGCACCAGGCCGGTGAAGTCGCCGCCCTTGGTGGCGCGCACCCCCGAAGAGATCGGAAACCGGAAGGTGTCGTCGGTGTAAGTGTAGCCGAGCGCGATGTCGATCAGATGGGCGTCGAACGTCGCGGTGGTGCGGTTGCCGATCATGAACTGGCTGGCGTCGCGCCGCGGCTTGTCGCGCACCGCGTTCGGCCCCGGATTGATCGCGACGCCGTTGACCACGGTCGGGCCGGTCGCGGTCTGCCGCGGATTGGCGAACAGCGCATCCTTGTTGATCGGGCCTGCGACGTCGAATCCGAGATCGGTGTAGCCCAGGAAGAACCGGGTCTTGACGTTCTCCGACAGCGCGATGCCGACATTGGCGTTGAGGCTGGTGCGGTCCGACGCATTGTAGTCGCGGAAGCCGTCGCGGCGGGTGGTGTCGAACTGCAGGAACGCGTCGACATTGTCCTTCTTGGTGCCGATCTGGGCGCTGCTGTTGATCTGGCCGAAGCTGCCGCCGCTCACCGACATCTGCACGCCGGGCTGGCTCGATCCGGTCGGCGATACGAAATTGATCGCGCCGCTCAGCACGGTGGCGCCGAGCCGGTTGGCCATGTAGCCGCGATACACTTCGATCGCCTCGGCTTGCC
>NZ_QPFS01000094.1:0-20218 GCF_010906995.1 Rhodopseudomonas sp. WA056
GGATAGGAGTGGCTTTCGCCGTAGGTGATCGATGGCCTGGGTTTGGTGGCGGTCATGGCCCCGTTCCTTTCGTTTTGCCCCCTCGCCCTCGGCCCGCCATCGGCGCTGCCGTCACGAGGTGCGGAGGTCTCCGGCCTGCTGCTGCCGGGGAAGGCCTCGGCATCCGGAATGATTGAGACGAATCCTGAAAACGCTTGTCATCGCCGACCAATTAGGTGGCTATCCGGCGGTGGGGTGTCAAGTCGTGGAAAAGACAACGGTTTGTCCGGCTTTTGCGCAGCATCAAGATGCGCAGAAGCGAGCCGCGGCCAGCGGCGGCGGCCCGTTCTGATCGTTGCCGCGGCGGCCACAGGCCGCCGCATCGGCGCGGCGCGTCAGGCGCTGGCGCTGGTCTCGGCCGCACGGTCGGTGCGGTCGGCATAGATGTACAGCGGCCGGGCGGTGCCCTCGACCACTTCGCGCGAGATCACCACTTCCTCGACGCCCTCGAGCCCCGGCAGATCGAACATGGTTTCGAGCAGAATGCTCTCCAGGATCGATCGGAGGCCGCGGGCGCCGGTCTTGCGCTCGATCGCCTTGCGGGCCACCGCGCCCAGCGCCTCGTCGGCGAAGGTGAGCTCGATGTTCTCCATCTCGAACAGCCGCTGATACTGCTTGACCAGCGCGTTCTTCGGGTCGGTCAGGATCTTCTTGAGCGAGGTCTCGTCCAGATCCTCGAGCGTCGCCACCACCGGCAGACGGCCGACGAATTCCGGGATCAGGCCGTACTTGAGCAGATCCTCGGGCTCGACGTGACGGAAGATCTCGCCAGTGCGGCGATCCTCCGGCGCCAGCACCTGGGCGGCAAAGCCGATCGAGGTCGAACGGCCGCGGCCCGAGATGATCTTTTCGAGACCCGCGAAGGCGCCACCGCAGATGAACAGGATGTTGGTGGTGTCGACCTGCAGGAACTCCTGCTGCGGGTGCTTGCGGCCGCCCTGCGGCGGCACGGAGGCCACGGTGCCCTCCATGATCTTGAGCAGCGCCTGCTGGACGCCCTCGCCCGACACGTCGCGGGTGATCGAGGGATTGTCCGACTTGCGGCTGATCTTGTCGATTTCGTCGATATAGACGATGCCGCGCTGGGCGCGCTCGACGTTGTAGTCCGCCGCCTGCAGCAGCTTCAGGATAATGTTCTCGACGTCCTCGCCGACATAGCCGGCTTCGGTCAGCGTCGTCGCATCCGCCATCGTGAACGGCACGTCGAGGATCCGCGCCAGCGTCTGCGCCAGCAGGGTCTTGCCCGAGCCGGTCGGACCGATCAGCAGGATGTTCGACTTCGCCAGCTCGACGTCGTTGTGCTTGGTCTGGTGGTTCAGCCGCTTGTAGTGGTTGTGCACCGCGACCGACAGAACCTTCTTCGCATGGCCCTGACCGATCACATAGTCGTCGAGAACCTTGCAGATTTCCTTCGGCGTCGGAATGCCGTCACGCGACTTCACCAGCGAGGACTTGTTCTCCTCGCGAATGATGTCCATGCACAGTTCCACACACTCATCGCAGATGAATACCGTGGGGCCGGCGATCAGCTTGCGGACCTCGTGCTGGCTCTTTCCGCAGAACGAGCAGTACAGGGTGTTCTTGGAGTCGCTCGTACCGACCTTACTCATTTCTATCTCCGTCCGCCGTTCGGTCTCTTCCGGTCATCGTCTGATCCGGGCAGGCCCGGCAGCCGAGTAAATGGGAGCAAAATCCGTACCAGAAAAGACCCCCGCATCAGTCCGGCCGCACAAACCGCGACCGAGTTCGAATCCCCCAAGCACTTTCGTCGATCAGGATCAGCCAATCAGACTGTCACCCGTCTATCAAGAATTCGCTAATCGGCCGGGCGCCGGCCGACGTGACAATAGCGTGATTTGCTGCGTCTGCGCGACCCTTGGTCGCTGAAATCAACGCAGCGTTGCGCCATTGTCACGCGGGATTCAGGCACGAAAGCGGAACATTGGGGCTTTCCTGTGAGAAACACGAGGCCGGCCTGCCGACCCCGATTCCCGGCTCAGGCAGCCTTCGGAGCCGGCGACGGGTCT
Source organism: Rhodopseudomonas sp. WA056 (assembly GCF_010906995.1). NCBI lineage: Bacteria > Pseudomonadati > Pseudomonadota > Alphaproteobacteria > Hyphomicrobiales > Nitrobacteraceae > Rhodopseudomonas > Rhodopseudomonas sp. WA056. The sequence goes on from NZ_QPFS01000094.1 coordinate 2,067, forward strand.
TCGGGACGCTTGTCGATCACCTTGTCGACGATCCCGAACTCCCGCGCCATCTCGGCGGTGAGGAACTTGTCGCGTTCCAGCGCATCCTCGATCGCCTTGTAGGTCTGACCGGTGTGATGCACGTAGATCTCGTTCAGCCGCTTCTTCAGGTTCAGGATTTCCTGGGCGTGCAGCATAATGTCGGTCGCCTGCCCCTGGAAGCCGCCGGACGGCTGGTGCACCATGATCCGCGCGTTCGGCAGCGAGAACCGCATGTCCTTGTGGCCGGCGGCAAGCAGCAGCGAACCCATCGAGGCGGCCTGACCGGTGCACAGCGTCGACACCGGCGGGCGGATGAACTGCATGGTGTCGTAGATCGCCAGACCCGACGTCACCACCCCGCCCGGCGAGTTGATGTACATCGAGATTTCCTTCTTCGGATTTTCCGCTTCGAGGAAAAGAAGCTGCGCGACGATCAGCGTCGACATGCCGTCTTCGACCGGGCCGGTGACGAAGATGATCCGCTCTTTCAGGAGGCGCGAGAAGATGTCGTAGGCTCGTTCGCCGCGGTTGGTCTGCTCGACCACCATCGGCACGAGGTTCATGTAGGTTTCCACCGGATCGCGCATAAATCACCTGAGGGTTGTCGAGGGCGACAGCTCGCGGGAGCGACAAAAACGGCTCCGCCGCAGGCGTTCGCCCCGTGATGCAGGACATGAAGCGAGGTCACAGATATGAGCCGATTGCGCGGCGACAAGGGTGGGCCCCGTTTCCACCCGTGAGTTGATACCGATTCGGCCAATCCCGGCAAAACCGACGAACGGCTTTTCGCCGCCCGCGAGCCGGCTTTCACGCCGCATCGTTAACGGTGCCTGACGACGCAAAACGGCCGCCGTGACGGTATCACGGCGGCCAAGCAAACATGTTGCCCAGCATCCTCTCCTTGACCAACACTGGGCCAGTGACGAGGCGCCAGCCTAATTGATCGTCTTCGGCGCGGTGGTGGTAGCGATCAACTTCGGAAGATATTGCAGCGCCTCGCTGTCGCGACCACGAAAGTAAGGAATTGCGCGATTGGGCAGCCACTCTTCTCGAAAGTGCTTTCGGAAATCCGCCAAAAGGCTTTCAGGGTAAGCTTTTGCGGCAACCCTACGACCATCCTCGTAGAGGTGGGTATAGGTCGGAAGAGAATCCGTATCGATCCCATACTTCTCCCGCAACCATTTGCAGTACATTCGTCCGTGGGAGATGTCGGGCACCATGTGCTCAGGCAAGGTGTATCCCATCATCTCCATCGGAGCGATGAGCATCTGCGTCATCTCGGTCAACACTGAGAAATGACCCACCGGCACATTCTGGTGGTTCGCGACATACCGCCGAAGATGGTACGGAATTCGAATGGTCGGGGTAGCGGCGTTGCCCGACATCCATTCATGCACCCATTGCGATACTTGGACTGCGAAGGCTGGCGACACCCATTGGCCGAGGTGAATCGCAACTTGGGGATGAACCCACGTCCCCTGCAGCCGTGCGTCGCCACCCTGGACCGACTGCACCAAGTCCGTGGTCGGAATGCCGACCGCGTTCGCCAGGGCCGCTAGGAAGTCTCGAGTGGTCTTATTTTCGTTGTAGTGCCCAAACTGCTTTCCAGCCGCCTGGCACATGGCAGTGGCGTTGATATAACCATCCTTGGGCCGTTGATAGATGATGCTCCCCTGGACGGGATGCGGAATCAGGTCGAAATGCTGTTGCATGGCAACACTCCATCAATGATGGAGCAGACCGGCATTAACTTGTAACACTATGGATACTTGACAACCTGTCCAAGCTATCCACCTAGTGTACCGTGATCACGCCAATCCTGCTCCGTGTAGGATAAGGCCCGGTTGGCGCGCCAACGCCTTCCGGGCCGCTCTGCGTCTGGGCGAGCCCAGACCGATGCGATGTGGTGGTTCCACAGCACAACTTCAAGCCCTCGTGAGCAAACAACTTCACGCACTTTCGCGTGCGGGCATTATTTCAGCGTTACCAACGCGTTACCGGCCGCCGAGTGCTTTCAGAGGGGGCGAATCAAAACGCCGGCCGCGCTTTTCAGCGCGGCCGGCGACGCGGCGATGAATCTTTAGACGATGCCGATCAGGCCGCGGTCTTGTCGTCCTCGTCCTTGTACAGCTCCTCGCGGGTGACCGGCTTCTCGGTCACGTTGGCGAGCTCCAGGATGAAATCGACCACCTTGTCTTCGTAGATCGGGGCGCGGAGCTGGGCGACGGCTTCCGGATTGGAGCGGTAGTAGTCCCAGACCTCCTTCTCGCGGCCCGGCATCTGCCGGGCGCGCTCGATCACCGCGCGGCTGACTTCGTCGTCGGTGACCTGGATCTTGTTCTTCTCGCCGATCTCCGACAGCACCAGGCCGAGACGGACGCGGCGGTCGGCGATCTTGCGATACTCTTCCTTGGCGGCGTCTTCGGTGGTGTTCTCGTCGGCGAAGGTCTTGCCGGTCGACTGCATCTCGGCGTTGATCGAGCGCCACATCACCTCGAACTCCTGCTCGATCAGCGACGGCGGAGCATCGAATTTGTGGGCTTCGTCGAGCCGGTCGAGCAACTGGCGCTTGACCTTGAGCCGCGACGCGCCGGCGTATTCGGCGGCGAGCCGGGCCTTGGCGGCTTACTTCAGCTTGTCGAGCGATTCCATGCCGAGCGTCTTGGCGAACTCGTCGTCGATCGTGGTCTCCTGCGGAGCCTCGAGCTTGGTCGCGGTGGTCTCGAACTCGGCCGGCTTTCCGGCCAGGGTGTCGCTGGCGTAGTTGGTCGGGAACGTCACCTTGATGGTGCGGGTCTCGCCGACCGCGATGCCGACGAGCTGATCCTCGAAGCCCGGGATGAAGGACGCCGAGCCGATCACCACCGGAATGTCCTCGCCGGTGCCGCCATCGAACGCGACGCCGTCGATGGTGCCCTTGAACGACACGGTAACCCGGTCGCCGGTCTCGGCCTTGGCGCCCTCGGCCTTGTCGGCATAAGAGCGATTGGCCTCGGCGATCCGCTTGATCGCGTCATCGACGTCGGATTCGGCCACCTCGACCACCGGCTTCTCGACCGAGAAGCTCTTGAAGTCGGCCAGTTCGATCGCCGGGACCACCTCGATCGCCACCGTGTAGGTGAGATCGGACTTGCCCTCGAGGATGTCCTCGATCTCCTTCTGGTCCTGAGGCATGGTGATCTTCGGCTCGGTGGCGAGCCGGAAGCCGCGCTCCGAGAAGATGCCGTCGTTGGTGTCGCGGACCAGCTTGTCGATGGTCTCGGCGGCGACCGAACGGCCGTACACGCGCTTCAGATGAGCGGTCGGCACCTTGCCCGGACGAAATCCGTTGAGGCGCACCTTGTCCTTCAGATCGGCGAGCCGTTCGCCGACCTTGGCGTCGATGTCCGCAGCCGGGACACTGACCTGGAATTCGCGCTTCAATCCGTCGGCAACGGTTTCCTTGACCTGCATGGTGTCGATCTTCTTCTCTTGGCTCCGGCCGAAGGACCGGAAATGGTCGAACTGCGATGCGGCCTCACAGCCTGCATCATCGGGTTGGCGGACATCCGTCCTGGCGGACGGCCCTCCGGAAAATCGTCATGAGCAAAAGCACTTGCGTGGTGCGGGCGGAGGGACTCGAACCCCCACAACTTTCGTCACTGGAACCTAAATCCAGCGCGTCTACCAATTCCGCCACGCCCGCGAAGAGCATCATGTCCGGCCGCGATGCCGCGGGCGGCGGCTTATAGCATGACATATAGGGCCCGCATCAAGAGAAACCCGCAGCTTTTACCAACCGCGGCGGGCCGTCGCAGGCTAGACAGCGTCCGGCGAACATGGTCCGCATCGCGCATGATCGATCAGCCGCCTGCCCTGTCCCGCCGCACGCTGCTCGCCGGCTTCGGCGCCGCAACGATCGCTCCTGCGCTTCCGATTCGCGGCGCAGTGGCCGCGCCGTCGCGCAAAGCGTTGCTGCTCCGTGCGGCTATGGATACGGCCGAGCTGAAGCCCGGCGCGGCAGCAGCGGACCGGCCGACTTTGAGCCTCGACGCGCCGGCGTTGACCCGCGGTGACGAGGTCGCGGTGCAGTTCGAGAACCAGCTCGACCAGCCCGCGCTGCTAACGCTGCGCGGCCTCGACGGCGCCTCAGCCGCCGAGCCGCTCGTCAAAACCCGGCCGGTGGCCCCCGGTGGCAGTGACCGCTTTCTGCTGCCGCTGCGCTCCGCCGGCACCCTGCTGGCCGACCTACGCCTGACCGCCGACGCCGGACCGGCGCCGATGCCGGCGCTGCCGCTGATCGTGCGGGAATCCGAACCGCCACAGGCCGACGGCGAGAAGGTGGTGCTGATCGAGGATTTTCGGCTCGGCGAGGACGGCAGGCTGCGACCGTCCGGCGTCGATGTCGGCGCCACGCCGTGGCTGTACACGGTCAACGGCAAGCCCTCCGCAGAGTTCGCGCTGCGCGCCAATGGCCGTTTTAGATTCCGCTTCATCAATGCTTGCCAACGCAATGTGATCGCACTCAGAATCGAGGATCACAACGTCTGGGTGATGGCCCTGGACAGCCAGCCGGCGGAGCCGTTCCTGGCGCGCGGCGGCGCGCTGGTGATCGCGCCGGGCGGGCGGGTCGACATCCTGATCGACGCCGCAAAGCCGCCCGGGTCGCGCACTGCGATCACGCTGCATGACGGCGGCAAGCCGATCCCGCTCGCCCGACTGGTCTACGTCGACGAGCCGCCGCTGCGCCCCGCACCGCTGCCGCAACCTTCGCCGCTGCCGGGGAACGGCCTGCCCGCGCAATTGCCGCTCGGCGGCGCGCTGCGCACCGCGCTGCTGCTCGGCGCGCTGGTCAATGCGCAGCTCGACTGGTTCGCACCGGACAAGTTCAATCCCGCCGCCGGCCCGGCGTTTCAGGTCAAGCGCGGCCGCACCGTGGTGCTGGCGTTGACCAACCAGGCCACCATGCCGATGGTGTTTCACCTGCACGGCCATCATTTCAGGCTGCTCGACCGGCTCGACGACGGCTGGAAGCCGTTCTGGCTCGATACCCTGGCGATCGACGCCGGCCAGACCCAGCGCATCGCGTTTGCGGCCGAACACCCTGGACTGTGGCTGATCGAGGCTTATGCGGCGAAATGGTCGGAGCCGCGGCTGGTCCGGAGTTATCTCGTGAGTTGAACCAACGGCTCCAGCCCTCTGCGGAACCTGGACTCTTGCCGCCTCAGTAATCGATGCCGAGCGCGTCGTAGAGCCGCCGGTGCACCGCCGGCAGCGTCTCGGTCAGATCCTCGGCGATCAGCCCGGGGCCGGCCTCGCAGGCGGCCTCGCCGTGCATCCACACCCCGATGCAGGCCGCCTCGAATGCCGCGACGCGCTGCGCCAATAGGCCGGTAATGATGCCGGTCAGGACGTCGCCCGAGCCCGCGGTCGCCAGCCAGGGCGGCGCATTGCAGGCGATCGCGGCGCGGCCGTCCGGCGCGGCCACCACCGTGTCGGCGCCCTTGAGCAACACCACGGCGCCCGAACGCTGCGCCGCGACGCGCACCCGCTCAAGTTTCGAACGAAGTGGATTTTTATTGCTCATATCACTGAACAGACGAGGAAATTCGCCCTCGTGCGGGGTCAGGACAACCTGTGGATGAGTTGTGGATTTGATGGCTTCGAACAGCTCCTCCGGGCGCCCGGCAAAGCTGGTCAGCGCGTCGGCGTCGAGCACTGCCGCCGCGCCGGCCGCCAGCGCCGCCAGCACCTTGCCGCGGGTCTCGTCGCCGATTCCTGCACCCGGCCCGATGCCGATGGCATTGAAGCGGCGATCCGCCAGCATCGTGGCGAGTTCGTCCGGCGTATCGACCGGCCGCACCATCACCGCAGTCAGAGCCGCCGCATTCACGGCCAGCGCGTCGCGGGGCGATGCCACCGTCACAAGACCGGCGCCGGCGCGGAGCGCGCCACGCGCGGCCAGCCGCGCCGCCCCGGTCTGCGACAGCTCGCCCGACACCACCACCGCGTGACCGCGACCGTATTTATGACCGTCGGCGCGCGGCACCGGAAAGTCCGGCAGCCACAGATCGGGATCGTTTTCGAACGCCTGCGGCCGGATCTCGCCCAGCACCCCGGGCTCGATGCCGATATCGACCAGCCGGACCTGACCGCAGTGCAGCCGGCCCGGCAGCAGCAGGTGACCGATCTTGCGGCGGAAGAAGGTGACGGTCTCGCGCGCCCGGATCGCCGCGCCCATCACGGCGCCGGTGGCGCCGTTGATGCCGCTCGGCAGGTCGACCGCCAGCACCGGCACGCCGCTGTGGTTGACCGCCTCGATGATCTCCAGCGCCTGATCCTTCACCGGCCGGTTGAGACCGGAGCCGAACAGCGCGTCGATGATCAGGGCCGGCGCACCGATCGACTGGGTCAGGAACGGCAGCAGCGGCCCCTTCCACTCTCTTGCCGCCAGCGCCGCGTCGCCTTTCAGCGCATCCCGCTCGCCAAGCAGCATCACGTGTACCGTGCGCCCCAATGCAACCAGTTCGGTCGCGGCGATCAGTCCGTCGCCGCCATTGTTGCCGGGACCGGCAATCACCAGGATCGGACCCTCGTCGGCGAGTTCGATCGCCGCCTGGGCGACGTGGCGGCCGGCATGCAGCATCAGCGCAAAGCCCGACGATCCGCCGGCGATCGTCAGCAGGTCGGCACGGTCCATTTCAGCGGGCGTCAGCAGTTCCATGCCCATTTCCCAGTACACACGCCTGTGGCGAAGGCAGCGCTTCTCGCGCCGCTCGCCATCTGCACAAGAGGCGAGCCAATTGCTCAAAACTTAATCACGCAACGTGCATCGCGCCTTCCAGCAAACAGCCATACGCCCGATTAATATCCTGATAAAGCACTACAATCAGCCGGCCCGACAAGTTGGCACGGACCCTGCTTTTACGGAAGCCAGTTTCGATCCCTCGCGCTCGCCTCTCGGGAGGCGGGGTCTGCGCGACCGTCTCTGAGTTCCGAGCCTGGCGGAGCTTGGCGGCGGTGTTGCTCACCCAGTCGGCCGCGGTGTTATCGATCAACTGCGCAGCGTCGCGCAATCTGGCATACAGATGCCGACTCACGACGTGGGAAGTCCGGGGAGAGTGTAAGTGAAGAAGATCGAAGCCATCATCAAGCCGTTCAAGCTCGACGAGGTCAAGGAAGCGCTGCAGGAAGTCGGATTGCAGGGGATCACCGTCACCGAGGCCAAGGGCTTCGGGCGGCAGAAGGGCCACGCCGAGTTGTATCGCGGCGCGGAATACATCGTCGACTTCCTGCCCAAGGTGAAAATCGAGATCGTGATCGCCGACGACCTGGTCGAGAAAGCGATCGACGCCATCCGGCGCGCCGCCCAGACCGGCCGCATCGGCGACGGCAAGATTTTCGTCTCCAACATCGAAGAAGCCATCCGCATCAGGACGGGCGAATCCGGACTGGACGCCATCTAAGCGCCCGGCCTATCACCTCGCCTGATCGCATCACCTGGCGGCCTCTCCGGCCGCCATTTCACGACGACCCGAAGCAAAGGGGCACTCATGACGACCGCTAAAGAAGTCCTGAAATCCATCAAGGACAACGACGTGAAATACGTCGATCTGCGTTTCACCGATCCGCGCGGCAAGTGGCAGCACGTCACATTCGACGTGTCGATGATCGACGAGGACATCTTCTCCGAAGGCACCATGTTCGACGGCTCCTCGATCGCCGGCTGGAAGGCGATCAACGAGTCCGACATGACGCTGATGCCCGATCCGTCGACCGCCACGATCGATCCGTTCTTCGCAGAGACCACCATGGTGATCACCTGCGACATTCTCGAGCCGTCGACCGGCGAGCCCTACAACCGCGACCCGCGCGGCATCGCCAAGAAGGCGGAAGCCCAGGTCAAGGCGCTCGGCATCGGCGACACCGTGTTCGTCGGCCCCGAGGCCGAGTTCTTCGTGTTCGACGACGTGCGCTATTCGGCGAACCCGTACAACACCGGCTTCAAGCTGGACTCCTCGGAACTGCCGACCAACTCGGACACCGAGTACGAGGGCGGCAACCTCGGCCACCGCATCCGCACCAAGGCCGGCTACTTCCCGGTGCCGCCGCAGGACTCGGTGCAGGACATGCGCTCGGAAATGCTCGGCGCGATGGCCAAGATGGGCGTCAAGGTCGAGAAGCATCACCACGAAGTCGCTTCGGCCCAGCACGAGCTCGGCATGAAGTTCGACACCCTGACCCACATGGCCGACCAGATGCAGATCTACAAGTACTGCATCCATCAGGTCGCCCACATCTACGGCAAGACCGCGACCTTCATGCCGAAGCCGGTGTACGGCGACAACGGCTCGGGCATGCACGTGCACCAGTCGATCTGGAAGGACGGCAAGCCGACCTTCGCCGGCAACAAGTACGCCGACCTGTCGGAAACCTGCCTCCACTACATCGGCGGCATCATCAAGCACGCCAAGGCGATCAACGCCTTCACCAACCCGTCGACCAACTCCTACAAGCGTCTGGTCCCGGGCTATGAAGCGCCGGTGCTGCTGGCCTATTCGGCCCGCAACCGCTCGGCCTCGTGCCGCATCCCCTACACCACCTCGCCGAAGGCCAAGCGCGTCGAAGTCCGCTTCCCGGACCCGATGGCCAACCCGTATCTCGCCTTCGCGGCGATGCTGATGGCCGGCCTCGACGGCATCAAGAACAAGATCGATCCGGGTCCGGCGATGGACAAGGATCTGTACGACCTGCCGAAGGAAGAGCTGAAGCAGATCCCGACCGTTTGCGGCAGCCTGCGTGAAGCGCTCGAGAACCTCGACAAGGATCGCGCCTTCCTCAAGGCCGGCGGCGTGTTCGACGACGACTTCATCGACGCCTTCATCGAGCTGAAGATGACCGAAGTCGCGCGGTTCGAAATGACCCCGCACCCGGTCGAGTTCGAGATGTACTACTCGTACTAAGCGCTTCGGCGATACGACCTAAGGAAAGGCGCTCCTCGCGGGGCGCCTTTTTCTTTGCCCGTCGACACCCGCGCCCCGGTCCGCAGGTCGCCGCCCCGGTTGATCCAGCTCAAAGCCTCATTCATTCGAATGAATTAATCGGATGTGGATGAGGCGACGACAATGAAGTCCAACGGCCACTCGGCACCGCTCCGCATCACGCCGCTGTCTGGCGGCCAGAGCCACGACACCCGCGCCCGAATGATCGAAGCGGCGATCGAGGTGTTCGGCTCGGTCGGCTACGACGGCGCCACCACCCGCCAGCTCGCCGAGCGGGCCAAGGTCAATCAGGCGGCGATCCCCTATCATTTCGGCGGCAAGCGCGAGCTGTATCTCGCCGCCGCGCAGGCGATCGCCGACTACATGCGATCCCGGATCGAGCCGCTGATCGACGCGCTGCGCACTGCCAGTTCCGATCCGGTCCGCCACATCGACGCGGTGGTGATGCGGTTCTTCCAGTTCATCGCCGGCGACGAGGAGCCGGAGGCCTGGACCGTGTTCTTCGTCCGCTGCGAGCGCGATGCCGACGACGCCTTCCGCATCATCTACTACCAGTCAGTCGCACGGTTTCAGGCCGCGCTGATCGCGGAAGTCGCCGCCGCCACCGGCCGTTCGCCGGACGACGCGGATCTGAAAGTCCGGGTCGCGATCGTGCTCGGCGCGATCTCCAATTTCCGCACGCTGCGCAACGTCATGCTGAGTTCACTCGGCTGGGACACATTCGACGCCGCGCGCAAACGGACCGTGGAGATGGCGGTGCGGCGGCTGGCGCTGGCCGAACTGCTCGGTATCCGCGCCGATGATCCGTCCATCGCCCATCCCCCGCTCGGCTCCGCATCCGGAGTTCACCACTCACCCACGGCCTGACGTCAAAAGGAGGCTGCCATGACCAAGCCCGATCTCACTCAAGCCTATCTGGAATGGACCAAGCAGAAGCTCGACGAATCCGCCGCGACCATCGCCAAGATCGAGGAAGGCGTCGCCAAGCTCGGCGAAGCGTCGAGCGCGAAGGCGGAGGAAGCGCTGGCGCAATTCCGCACCGCGCGCGACGCCTTCCAGTCCAAGGTGACGGCCCTGCAGGCCGATCTCGGCGAGTCGAAGCAGGTCACCGACGCGGCGCTGGCGGCCGTCTCGGCACAGTGGAACGAGGTCGAGCTGGCGTTCCAGAAATTCCTCGGCACCGCCGGCGATCAGGCCGGCGTCGTCAAGGATGCCCTCGCCGCCCGCGCCGAGGCGCAGCGCCAGTCGTTCCTGTCGTCGCTGGAGACGATCCAGAGCGGTGCCGCTGCGGCGCTCGAGCAGGGCCGCAAGGAAATGGAATCCTCGCTGCGGCGCTGGACCGAAGAGGCCGAAAAGACGCTCGGTCCGAAACTGACCCAATTGTCGGCCGCCGGCGACGAGACCTGGAACGCGGTGAAGGCCGGTCTCGACGAGACCGCCGCGGTCTACGAGAAGACCTGGGCACGGATCTCGCAGGCGTTCACTCCGAAGAAGTAACAGCAGACAGTCTGCCCTCCCCCCCTCGCCTCGAATGCTTCATCGATCAGCTGAAGCGATAGCGCCAACGAAGCACGGGCTCCTCATCCTGAGGAGCCCGGCGGAGCCGGGCGTCTCGAAGGATGAAGGCACCGCACGGGATCGCGGCACATGGTTCGAGACGGCGCTTCGCGCCTCCTCACCATGAGGTCTTAGAGCGAGCTTACGTCGCAGCCTCGCGCCAGCACCTCGGGCGCCGCAGCAATCGCCTGATACACCGTCTCGATCTCCGCCGCCGTGCTGCAATAGGGCGGCATCAGATAGATCGTGTTGCCGAGCGGACGGACCAACAGACCGCGGGCGATGAAGTACGCATACAGCCGCGGCCCGACGTCGGCGAGATAGCCACTGTCGCCGACCTGAAGGTCGACCGCCGCGATGGTGCCGATCTGGCGAACATTAGCGAAGCGCTTATCGTCACGGAAGCGATCCAGTGCGCGAGTGTGCACGCCGGCGAGATCGTCGATCCGCTGTTGCACGGGCTCGCTGCCCCACACCTGAAGGTTGGCGAGCGCTGCGGCGCAGGCGATCGGATTGGCGGTGTAGGAGCTGGAGTGGAAGAACGTCTTGCGCCGGTCGGTCGAAAAATGGGCATCGAAGATCTCGCGCCGGCACATCGTCACTGCGAGCGGCACCGAGCCGCCGGTCAGTCCCTTGGAATAGCAGGCGATGTCAGGCACGACGCCCGCCTGCGAGCACGCGAACAGGGTGCCGGTGCGGCCCCAGCCGGTCATCACCTCGTCGGCGATCAGCAGCACGCCGTGCGTCTTGCAGATCCGCGCCATCTCGGCGAGCACCCAGGGCGGATAGATCAGCATGCCGCCCGCGCCCAGCACCAGCGGCTCGACGATCAGCGCCGCCACCGCCTCAGCACGGCACGCCTGCTCCAGCGCGTCCAGCGTCGCCTGCTCGGCGCCGGCGCGCGGGAACGGCAGCCGGCTGACGTCGAACAGCAGCGGATCGTAGGGCGCGTTGAACACGCCGCGTTCGCCCACCGACATGCCGCCGATGGTGTCGCCGTGATACGCGCCTTCGAGCGCCAGGATGCGTCGCCGGCTCTCGCCGGAATGCAGCCAATAGCCGAGCGCCATCTTCAGCCCGACCTCGACCGAGGTCGAGCCGCTGTCGGAGTAGAACACGTGTGTCAGTTCGGCCGGCGTGATCTCGACCAGGCGCTGCGCGAGCTGTTCGGCCGGCGGATGGGTGAATCCGGCGAAGATGATCTGATCGAGCTGATCCGCCTGCTGCTTGATCGCCGTGATGATCATCGGATGGCGATGACCATGCGTCACCACCCACCACGAGCTGATCGCATCGAAGATCCGCCGTCCGTCGTCGGCTTGAAGCCAGGCGCCTTCGCTGTGCACGATGTTCGGAGTGTCGCCCTGCACCGCATGCTGGGTGAACGGATGCCAGACCGGCGAGGCTTGGCTCATGGCGCGTCTCCGAGAAAATCGCGTGGATCGAACGCCGCCGCGAACGCATCGCGCAGCGAGGCCGCCTCGAGCGAGGCCAGCCACGGCAATCGGCCGAGCCGGCGGGTATGGCCGAGCTCGATGATGATCTGCTCGGAGTCGGCGTTTTCATCGCCGAGGAAAGCGACGCCGAGCAACGGAATATCGCGCGCCCGGATCGCCTCGATCGACAGCAGCGTGTGATTGATCGTGCCGAGCGAGGTGCGGGCACACAGCACCAGCGGCGCTCCCCAGCGTGCGAACACGTCGATGTAAGTCACCTCGCGCGTCAGCGGCACCATCAATCCGCCGGCGCCTTCGACCACCAGCGGACGCGGCACGTCCGGCAGGTCGAGTGCGGCGACGTCGATCCCGACCCCGTCGATCGCCGCGGCGAGATGCGGCGACGCCGGCGTCTTCAGCCGGGAGCGCTCCGGCAGGATGCGATCGGCGGGAAGTCCCGACAGGCGCTGCACCGCGCGGGAGTCGGTCTCGTCTTCCAGGCCGGACTGCACCGGCTTCCAATAGGTCGCGTCGAGCGCCCCGGCGAGCGCGGCGGCGAACACCGTCTTGCCGATGCCGGTGTCGGTTCCGGTGACGATGATCCGTGCGCTCATGCCGCGGCCCTCATGTCCTCGGCGAGCGCCGCGAACAGCGAAGCGATCACCTCCTCCGACAAATTGGCGCTGAGCGCGATGCGCAGCCGCGCAGTGCCTTCGGGCACAGTCGGCGGCCGGATCGCGCGGACGTCGAAGCCGCGCCGCTGCAGCGATGTCGCCAGCGCCACCGCGGTGGCGTTGGCGCCGACAATGATCGGCAGGATGTGCGAGCCGGACGAGGTGATGCCGCAGCGCTGCTTCAGTTCGCGATCCGCGAACGCGACCAGCGATGCGAGCCGCTCCCGCCGCTCCGGCCGGGTGCGGCTGATGTCGAGCGCCGCCCGCGTCACCGCCGCGATCAGCGGCGACGGCGCGGTGGCGAAGATGAACGGCCGCGCCCGATTGACCAGGAAGTCGCGCACGATCTTCGGGCCGAGCACGAAACCACCCATGGTGCCGAGCGCCTTGCCGCAGGTGTGCAGCGTGATCACGTTGGCGCGGCCCTCGAACGAGGCGGCCAGCCCCCGCCCCTCCGGCCCGCAGACGCCGGTAGCATGCGCCTCGTCGATCACCAGGATGGCGTCGTGCCGATCCGCCACCGCGACCAGTTCGTCGAGTCGGGGGCTGTCGCCGTCCATGCTGTACACGCTTTCGACCGCGATCCAGCCGCGGCCGCGGCCACCGCCGGCTCGCCATTGCCGCAGCCGCGTATCGAAGGCGTCGATGTCGCTGTGTGGGATGCTCTCACAAGTCGCGCGGCCGCGGCGCATGCCTTCGTGCACGCTGGCGTGGATCAGTTCGTCGTACAGCACGAGGTCGCCGCGCTGCGGCAGCGTCGCGAAGATCGCGTGATTGGCACTAAAGCCGCCGCCGAGATACAGCGCGCTTTCCGCGCCGAAGTAATCGGCGGCTTCCGCTTCGAGCGCTTCGTGCTCGTCGTGATTACCGCGCAGCAAGCGCGAGCCGCCGGCTCCGATCGGCACGCCGCGCGCGATGGCGTCGGCGGCCGCCTGGCGCAGTTCGTCCGACTCGGCGAGACCGAGATAATCATTGGACGTAAAGTCGAGGCCGGCGCGCGGCTGGAGCTTGCGTCGCCGCCCGGCGTCCCCGAGTGAACGCAGATCGGCTTCAAGGCTCTGATACATTGATGATCGTCCCGGAGGTGCAGCCGATCGCCAGACGGAATATCAACGATCAGACCTCCTGCCGTCGCAGGTGTTGAAGTTCGAAGGCGCACGACCGCGACGCGACGACGGTTCGCGCCGCTGCGGTCGGTCAGCGCAAGCCTTGCTTAGCGCTCGGCGTCGGTCTCGTCACCGTCTTCTTCATAGCCGCGCTCGGATGGCCCCATCACGATCTCGTTGCGCAACGCTTCGAACCGGCGACGCGTCTCGGCGTCGCGAGCCTCGATCAAGCCGATCGCCTCGCGGCGCGACAGCGGGCCGGTGGTGATCGGATGGACGCTGGCGCCGATGGTCTCGTCGACGAAATAGCCGCGCTCGTCCCGCCGCATCCGCCACTTGAACCGGAGGGCATCCAGCGGACCCGGCCCTTCGCGGGTGTAGCGCTCGAGATCGTCTTCACCGTCGTCGTCGCCCGCGGAGACGACCTGCTCGGGCTCGTTTGCCGGATTGACTGCCGGTTCGTCCGCCGGCTCGGCATCGGACTCCTGCTCGGCCCAATCCGCATCGGGGGTCGCTTCGGACTCAACAGGCTCGTCGTGACGCGTGTCGGCATCGGACGGCGGCTGGACGGAGGACGATCCTTCCTCCGGCACCACTTCGTCTCGCGCCTCCGCCTTGGCGTCGGGCTTTTCGAAGATGCTCGCGATCGCCGCGAGCGCTTCATCGGTTGGGTCGTTGGCAGTCAATACAAGGCTCCCCCAGCTCCGACCCGAAGAACCTCTCCGGGCCGAGCACGTCAACGCCGACAATGGTCGCTGGTTTCTATTTTGTGTGGCTATGTCGAGGCGCAAACCGGCGGACGCCGATTTTTCCACGGGCGTTCGCGTTCGAGCTGCGCAGCGAGACGCAAGAGCGTCGCTTCATCGCCGAACCGGCCGGCGAACATCATGCCGATCGGCAACCCGCCCGCACTCCAGTCCAGCGGCACCGACATTGCCGGCTGCCCGGACATGTTGGCAAGGCTGGTCCCCGGAATATACCGGCGAAGCGTCGGGCTGATCCCTGACAGATCCCGCGCCATGGTGTCGATCTCGCCGATCCGGAGCGGCAACGCGCACAGCGTCGGTGACAGAAACACGTCGACGCTCGCGAAGAACTCCGCCAGCGCCCGCGAGATCTGAAACGCGGTCAGCTCGGCGGCGCAGTAATCGACGCCATTCGCCTTGCGCGCATTGGCGGCGGACGCCAGCGTCAGCACTTCGAAGTCGCGTTCGGTCATCGGCCGGCCGAAGGTCTGCTCGGCGAGCCGCACCGCAAGACCGGTGTTGCAGGCGACGATGGTGGCGATCACCTCCGCCGGATCAGCCGGCAGCACCGGCGCGCGCTCCTCGACATGATGGCCGAGGCCTTCGAGCAGCTTGGCCGTATCACGCACCGCTGCGGCGATTTCGGGATCGATCGGATCACCATAGGTCGAGCGGTCGCTGAACGCGATCCGCAACCGTCCCGGCTCGCGGCCGACCTCGTCCGCGAACGGCCGCTCCGGCGGCGGCGCGACGTAAGGGCTCGACGGCTCCGGCCCGTGCAATGCGTCCAGCATCGCGGCGCTGTCGCGCACGCTGATACTCACCACATGGCCGCAGGCGAAGCCGCCCCAGCCGGCGCCGCGGTCCGGCCCGATCGGATTGCGCGCCCGGGTCGGCTTCAGACCGAACACGCCGCAAGCCGAGGCCGGAATCCGGATCGAGCCGCCGCCGTCGCTGGCATGCGCCACCGGCAGGATCCGCGCGGCGACGGCCGCCGCAGCGCCGCCCGACGAGCCGCCGGAGGAGTGATCAATATTCCACGGATTGCGGGTCGGCCCGTGCAGCCGCGACTCGGTGGTCGGCATCAGACCGAGTTCCGGGCTGGCACTCTTGCCGAACACGGTGACGCCGGCATTCAGAAAGCGCTGCGCCAGCGTGCCGGTGTGCGGCGCGACGAAGTCCTTGTAGAGACTGGCGCCGAAGGTGGTGCGGGTGCCGGCGATCAGATCGAGATCCTTCAATAAAAACGGCACGCCCTTGAACGGGCCGTCCGGCAGACCGGCTTCGATCTGCTTGCGCGCGTAGTCGTCGTGGCGGACGACGACCGCATTCAGCCTGGGATCGACCGCCTCGGTGCGCGCAATCGCCTCGTCGAGCAATTCGGCCGCCGTGACCTGCTTGCTCCGCACCAGCTCGGCGAGGCCGACACCGTCGTAATCGCCGTAATCCTTGAACGCCATGATGGGCCTCTCCCCGAATCTTGTTTTGGTGATGATGCAATGATGTTTGAGGCGTCATTACGAGCGAAGCGAAGCAATCCAGAATTCAGGGCACGGAGCTGGATTGCGTCGTCGCGGAGCCTGTCCTCAAACGGCGTGAAGCGCCGATCCGGATGCTCCTCGCAATGCCGTGGCAGAGATCAGTCGAACTAACTCAGCACATCCTGATTGACCACGTTGGCGCGGATCGGGTCGCCGTCGAGCACGCTCAGCATGTTGCGGGCGGTCTGCTCGCCCATCCGGTCGAGCGCTTCGCGGGTGACGCCGGCGACGTGCGGCGCGATGATCACGTTGGGCAGATCGAACAGCTTGTGGCCGTGCGGCGGCGGCTCCTGCTCGAACACGTCTAACCCGGCGCCGGCGAGCTTGCCGGCGAGCAGCGCCTCGTACAGCGCCTGCTCGACCACGATGCCGCCGCGCGCGGTGTTGATCAGATACGCGGTCGGCTTCATCTTCGACAGAAGCGCCGCGTCGAACAGCCCAGTGGTCTCCGCCGTCTTCGGGCAGTGCAGGCTGACGAAATCGGCGTCGGGGAGCGCCGCGGCGAGATCGACCACCGGCTTGCAGCCGGCCGCTTCGATCGCTGCCGCCGGCACGTAGGGGTCGTACACCAGCACGGTCATTTCCATCGCCAGGCAACGCTTGGCGGTGCGGGTACCGATCCGGCCGAAGCCGACGATCAGCACCGTCTTGCCGAACAGATCGAACGGCAGCAGCCCGAGCCGCGTCGCCCAGGCGCCGGTCTTCACCAGCGCGTGCAGCTCGGCGCCGCGCTTGGCCAGCGTCAGCATCATGAACAGCGCCTGCTCGGCGACCGATGGCGAATTCGCCGTGCCGGCAGTCATCAGCGGCACCTTGCGCTTGTTCAGCGCCGGCACGTCGATGGCATCGAAGCCGACGCCGATCCGCGCCACCACGCGCATGTCCTGCGCCGCAGCGAGTTCGCGCTCGCCGAACCGGGTGGCGCCGAGCGCGACGCCGTGCACCGGCGCTTGGCTGCGCAGCAGCGCGTCGAAATCGTCGGCGGAGATCATGTTGGGAAATTCGATCATCTCGATGTCGCCGCGTTCGGCGATCAGCGCCCTGCCCCGCTGCGACAACGATTCCGTCACCAGCAGCTTCTTGATGTTGGACGTCATTTCCTGCCCCGGACTCTTGTTCGTTGGTCGCGCCGCTGATGATGCGGCGGCGACCTGTTTCTGTATCAGGCGGCGCGTCGCGCGGTCCACCGGCAATTGCCGCGGATCAGGACCGCGTCGCCAGCGCCACGCCGGCTAGCGTCATCACCAGCGCGGCGATCTGCCCGAGCCCGAGCGGCTCGCCCAATGCAGCCGCCGAGGCGACGACGCCAATCACCGGCGTCGCCATGGTGCCGATCGCCGCGACCGACGCCGGCAGCCGCTGCAGCGCGGCGAACCAGCAGACGTAAGCGATGCAGAACTGGATCACGACCAGATACACCAACCCGGCCCAGCCGAGCGGCGTCAGCACCGAGACGTGCGGGATCTCGAACGCCAGCCCGATCACCGCCACCGGAATGCAGCCGAGCCCGATCTGCCACGCCGCCGAGGTGGCGCCGGGCAGCGCGATCGGAAACCGCTTCAGGAAGATGGTGCCGAGCGCAAAGCCGAGCGCGCCGGTCAGCGCCAGCATGATACCGGGCAGCTTCGTCATGCTGGCGGCAAAGCCCGCCGCGCCCATCAGAGCGGCGATGCCGCCGAACGCCAGCGCCAGCGCCGCCACCCGCCGCAGCGTCAGCCGCTCGCCGAGCAGTGGCCAGGCCAGGAGCGCGGTCCACACCGGCATGGTGTAGGCGATCACCGCGGTCTCGCCGGCCGGCAGCCACAGCAGCGCCAGCCCCATCACCGCCATCCACAGCGTGACGTTGAAGAACGCCGAGACCACCAGTCGCAGCCGCTGACTGCGCGGTACCGCCAGGCTATCGCCCCGCAGCGCGGCGTAACCGAACAGCGCCAGCGACCCGGCGATGCCGGTCAGGCCGCGCAGCGGCAGCGGCGGCCATTGCGAGATCAGATATTTGGTGACCGGCCAGCTCAGGCCCCAAGCCACGGTGGTGACGGTCAGGAACACCAGGCCGCCGGACGCGAGGCGCCCGCGCGCAGGACTCGGAG
>NZ_QPFS01000095.1:0-19794 GCF_010906995.1 Rhodopseudomonas sp. WA056
GTGCCACGCCGGCGGACAGCAATCGGGCCTGCACCAGCTCGGCGCCGTCCGCCAGCAACACGTAAGCCGGCTGCCGGCCGTAGCGATCCGGCACGTCGTCGGCGCCGCGCAGCACGACGCGGTGGCCGAGCGCGGCGGAGCGCAGCATCGCGGCCCCGGCCTCGCGCTGCTCGTCGATCGGCTCCACGCCGGTGAGCCGGACCTCGCGGCCGTCCGCCAGCCGCAGCGTTCGGGCGTCGACCACCTCGGTCACCACGCCGTCGCCCTGCACCGGCAAGTCGGCGCATCCTGCGGCTTCCGCCCGCCCGTCCGGCATCACACCGAAAGCCACCGCTCCGATCGCCGCGAGCAGACTCCTCCTGAGTCGTCGAAATGACGTCATCGAACCCGCCGCGCTGATTCGCATCCCTGCCGATTCGCCAGAGTAGCGATCGCGGCGCTGCCGGCGAAGCCCGCTGCTGACTGCGAGTGACCAGCCCGTCCGGCAATTTCAACTCCGCGGACGATCAGCCAGCCACAACGCCGCGCCGTCACTCCGTGGCATCACACGATGCCGTGCGACGCGCATTCGGATCGTTCGACAACTAACCGGTCTGCGGCGACGCCGCGACGGCGCGTAGTAAGCCGACCGTGCGCTTCGTTGCGCTCATTCCACTCGCCGGAAATACCACCTCGCTTGCCGCATCGCGGAGGATGCGGCATGATCGCGCGCAATCATCAGAGGCGCCGCGATCAGAATCGGCGCTCGCCAGGGAGGATGTCTTGAAGCCATTCCGCACGACGCTGCTCGCATGTCTGTCGATCGCCGCGATCACCACCGCGAGCGCGCAATCACAGCCGCCGCTCAAACTCGGCGCGATCCTCGACATGTCGGGCCTGTATGCCGACATCACCGGAACGGGCAGCGAGACTGCGGCAAAGATGGCCGCGGAGGACTTCGGCGGCACGGTGCTGGGCCGCAAGATCGAGATCATCGCCGCCGACCATCTGAACAAGGCCGACAACGCCGCCAACATCGCGCGCGACATGCTCGACAACCAGGGCGTCGAAGCGATCATCGACGTCGCCGCCTCGGCTACGGCCCTCGCCGCCGGCGAGATCGCCAAGGCCCGCAACAAGATCATCATGTTCTCCGGCCCGGGCTCGATCCGGCTCAGCAACGAAGCCTGCGGCCCCTACACCGTGCACTACGTGTTCGACACCTTCGCGCAAGCGAACACCACCGGGCTCGCCGCGGTGAAGCAGGGACTCGACACCTGGTTCTTCCTGTCGGCCGACTACGCGTTCGGCCAGGATCTCGAGCGCGACACCACCAACGTCATCAAGGCGTCGGGCGGCAAGGTACTGGGCAGTGTCAAGCATCCGCTCAACACCTCCGACTTCTCCTCGTTCCTGCTGCAAGCCCAGAGCTCCAAGGCCAAGGTGATCGGACTTGCCAACGCCGGAGGCGACACCATCACAGCGATCAAGCAGGGCGCCGAATTCGGCATCACCAAAGGCGGGCAGAAAATCTCGCCGCTGCTCGCCTTCATCTCCGACATCGACAGCGTCGGGCTGGAGACCGCACAGGGTCTGATCCTGGCGGAAGCGTTCTATTGGGATCTCAACGACGAGACCCGCGCATTCTCCAAGCGTTTCATGGAGCGCACCAAGCGGATGCCGACCTCGGCGCAGGCGGGTCTGTACTCCGAAACGATGCACTATCTGCAGGCCGTCAAGGCGGCCGGCACCACCGACGCGGCGGCGGTGACCAAGAAGATGAAGGAAATGCCGATCAACGACTTCTTCGCCAAGAACGGCAAGATCCGTGAGGACGGCCGGATGGTGCATGACATGTACCTGTTCGAGGTCAAGAAGCCGTCGGAATCCAAGGGCCGCTGGGACTACTACAAGCTGCTTGCGACCGTGCCGGGCGATCAGGCGTTCCAGTCGCTTGAGCAATCACGCTGCCCGCTGGTGAAGAAGTAACACACGACAGCACCCTCACCCTGAGGAGCCCGGCGTAGCCCGAAGGGCGCAGCCGGGCGTCTCGAAGGGCGAGGGATGTTCATCCTCATGGTTCGAGACGGCGCTACGCGCCTCCTCACCATGAGGGTGCGGTGCTCGGCTCGGGTTCGATGACCAAAAGAACAACAACAGGGAAACGTTCAATGACCGACATCGTCCTGCAAACCCTCGACCGCGGCCTGCTCACCATCACGATGAACCGCCCCGAGCGGCGCAACGCGCTCAATCAGGACATGATCCGCGGACTGGTCGAGGCGGCGCACCGCGCCAAGGACGATCCGGAGGTGCGCGCGGTGCTGCTGAAGGGCGCCGGCGGCACCTTCTGCGTCGGCGACGACGTCAAGTCGACGGCCGCGGCCGGCGACCCGCCGCCGCTCGAACAGAAGGTGGCGAACCTCCGCCGCGGCATGGAGGTGTCCCGTCTGCTGCATCAGATGCCGAAGCCGGTGGTGGCGCAGATCGACGGCGCGGCGGCGGGCGCCGGCCTGTCGATGGCGATGGCCTGCGATCTGCGGGTCGCAGGCGCTTCGGCCAAGATCACCACGGCGTTCGCCAAGGTCGGTCTGTCCGGCGATTTCGGCGGCACGTACTTCCTGACGCACCTGATCGGCGCCGCGAAGGCGCGGGAGCTGTATCTCACCTCGCCGGTGCTGACCGCCGAACAGGCGCAGGCGCTCGGCATCGTCAGCCGCGTGGTGCCCGACGCCGAGGTCGAGTCCGCCACTCGCGAGCTTGCGCTGTCGCTGGCGCAGGGCCCGACCGTCACGCTCGGCTACATCAAGACCAACATCAACAACGCCGAGAGCCTGTCGCTCGAAGCCTGCTTCGATGCCGAAGCGCTGCATCACTCGCGCTGCGCCGAGACCGCCGACCACAAGGAAGCCGCAAGCGCCTTCGTCGAGAAGCGCGCGCCGGCGTTCCAGGGACGCTGACGATGGCACCGTTTCTTCGCCTGCGCCAGATCTGCCTGGTCACCGAGCCGATCGAACCCGCCGCGTCGCAGATCGCCGCGATTCTCGGGCTGAACATCTGCTACCGCGATCCGCATGTCGGGAAATACGGCCTGGAGAACGTGCTGCTGCCAGTCGACACCACGCTGCTCGAAATCGTCGCGCCGACCCAGCCGGGCACCGCAGCCGGGCGTTTCCTGGAGAAGACCGGCGGCCGCGGCGGCTACATGGCGATCTTCTGTTGCGACGATCCGGACGCCCGCGGCCGCCACGCCGCCACGCTCGGCGTGCGCACCGCCAATGTGATCGACCATGCACCGTATCACGGCGTGCAACTCCACCCGCGCGACTGCCGCGCCGCCTTCATCGAACTCAACCACACGGAAGGCAGTGACAATATCCGCGGCCCTTATCCGCCCGCGGGGCCCGACTGGGCCGCGGCGATTCGCACCGACACCACGCAGGCGCTGACCGCGGTCGAGATGCAGAGCCCGGATCCTGCCGACCTCGCCGCGCATTGGGGCCGGGTTCTCGAACTGCCGGTCGATCGGGATGCAGATAGTGTCGCCGAACTCCGCCTGCCGAACGCCACGTTCCGGTTCGTACAGGGCGGCAGCGAAGCGATGACGGCGCTGACGTTCAAGGTGACGGATGTGGAGAGGGTTCGCGAGGCCGCGACCGCGCAGGGTGTTACGTCCACGCCCGACGGCTTCAACCTCGCCGGCGTCGAATTCAGACTCACGAACTAACCGCGAGTCATTCCGGGGCGCTCCGCGAAGCGGAGCGAACCCAGAATCTCGCAGTTGTGGAAACGATTGAGCCGCAGAACGCTTCGTGATTCCGGGTTCACGCGCTACGCGCGTGGCCCGGAATGACCGCCCGGGGCTGGCGACGACTCGGGGCTGACGAATAGTTTTGCCCTATCGTCCCTTGAAATGCGCGACGCGACGTTCTTCGGTGGCTTTGACGCCTTCCTTGAAGTCTTCGGTGGCGCGCAGGCGGGTTTGTTCGGCGAGTTCATGCTTGGTCGCGGCCATCACCCGGTCCGCGAGACCGTTGCGCATCGTGGCGCGGGTCGACAGCAGGCCGAGCGGCGAGCATTCGGCAATCTCGCGCGCCAGCTTCAGCGCGCCGCTGCGCACCTCGTTGATCGGCACCAGCACGTTGGCGAGGCCCATCTGCACCGCTTCTTCGCCGGTGACGCGGCGCGAGGTGTAGAACATCAGCTCGGCGTTGTTCTTGCCGATCAGCTCCGGCAGCGTCACGGTGAGGCCGAAGCCGGGATGAAACCCGAGCTTGGTGAAGTTGGCCGAGAACCGTGCTTCGGCACAGGTGACGCGGAAGTCGGCCGACACCGCGAGGCCCAGTCCGCCGCCGATCGCAGCGCCGTGAACCGCCGCAATGATCGGCTTCTTGGCGCGGAAGATCCGCACCGCTTCGTAGTACAGATGACCTATCTCGCCGAGGCTGTCGGCCGGATCGCCCTTCGCGGCGGCCGGGTCGGCTTCCTGCCGGGCCGGATCGCCGAAATTGGCGCCGGCGCAGAACGCCTTGCCCTGCGCCGCCAGCACGGTGGCGCGCACTTGCGGATCGGCGTCGATCTCGTCCAGCGCGTTGGCGATCTGCCGGATCAGCGAGATGTCGAAGAAGTTCAGCGGCGGTCGCTGGATCTCGATGGTGGCGACGTG
This sequence comes from Rhodopseudomonas sp. WA056, assembly GCF_010906995.1. NCBI lineage: Bacteria > Pseudomonadati > Pseudomonadota > Alphaproteobacteria > Hyphomicrobiales > Nitrobacteraceae > Rhodopseudomonas > Rhodopseudomonas sp. WA056. Next base: position 4,646 of record NZ_QPFS01000095.1, read on the forward strand.
ACCGGTCTTCTCGACCGCGATATCGGTGTAGCTGCTCATGATTGATCCTCGATGGTTCGATGCGCGCCGGCGTCAGCGCAGGCCGAGCCCGCGGGCGATGATGCCGCGCAGCACCTCGGTGGTGCCCCCCTGAATGGTCAGCTTCGGCGCCAGCTTGGTGGCAAACGCCGTCAGTTCGTCGAGCGTGGCATGATTCGACGCCTCGCCGTCGACGAAGGCCGCGAGTTCGCGCACCCGGTGTGGCAGTTGCTGCTCCCAGATCGTGCCGATGTCCTTGACGATCGAGGCTTCCACCACCGGCTCCTTGCCGGCCTGCAGCATGCCGGCGACCGACACCGACATCCGCCGCATGGTGTGGAGCTGCGCCACCAGCCGGCCGATGCCCTCGGCGCCGCGGGTGTCCGGATCGGGGCCGAGCGCGCGGACCAGTTCGGTGAGCACGTAATAGGTCTCCAGAAAACGCTCCGGGCCCGAACGCTCGTAAGCGAGTTCGGAAGTCGCCTGCTTCCAGGCGCCGTCGACCTCGCCGAGCAGATGATCGTCCGGCACGAACACGTCGGTGAACACCACCTCGTTGAATTCGTATTGTCCGGTGATCTGCGCGATCGGGTTCACCTTGATGCCCGGCGACTTCATGTCGACCAGGAACTGGGTGAGCCCGTGGCGGCGGTTTTCCCTGGTGGGCGGCGAGGTACGGAAAATCGCGATCATGTAGTCGGCGATGTGCGCCGAGGTGGTCCAGATCTTCGAGCCGTTGATCAGGTAGCCGCCGTCGGTCTTGGTCGCCTTGGTCTTTGCGGCGAACAGATCGGAGCCGGAATTCGGCTCGCTCATCCCGATCGCGAAGCATAGTTCGCCGCGGCAGATCCGCGGCAGTATGTCCATCTTGATGTGCTCGGGGGCGTATTTCAGCAGCACCGGGCCGCTCTGGCGGTCGGCGACGAAGAAGCGGCGGGTCGGCGCATTGGCGATGCGCATTTCTTCGGTGACGACGTAGCGCTCCAGGAAGGTGCGCTCGTGGCCGCCGTATTGCTTAGGCCAGGTCATGCCGAGCCAGCCGCGCATCCCGACGCGGCGGGAGAATTCAGGCGCGTCGGAATCCTCGCGCTGCGGCTTGTGCGGATCGAAGGTGCCGGCGGCGATTTCTTCGGCGAGGAAGGCGCGGACTTCCTTGCGCAGTTCTTCGCAGACGGGCGGCAGGCGGATCGGATCGAAACGGAGGGCGGCGGTCATCGCATAATCTCGCTACGTTGAGGCGGTCAGCGCGAAGCGACCAGCGGCCACAAATCATCGGCGCCACGCTTGGCCACCATGCGGCCGAGCTCGACCGCCCAATGGCTCTCGTTGCCGAAATCGTCGCGCCAGGCGAGCGCGCGCAGGCTGAAGCGATGCAGGATGTGCTCGGCCGTAAAGCCGATCGCGCCATGCACCTGATGGGCGATCGCCGCGCCCTTCTCAGCCGCTTCGGCGCAGCGGATCTTGGCCGCGGCGGCTTCGAGAAACAACGCGTCATCGAAGCCATCAGCGCTACTGATCGCGTCGGCCGCGGAGGTCGCGGCCGCGAGTGCAGCCGAGGTTTCGCCGGCGAGCTTCGCCAGATTGTGCTGCACCGCCTGGAATTTGCCGATCTTCTTTTCGAACGCGACGCGCTCGTTGGCGTAGGTGACGCTGCGGTCGAGCAGCGTTTCGAGCGCGCCGGCGATCTGCAGGCTGCGCGCAACCGCCCCCATCAACATCAGCGAAGTCTGATCGAGCCCCTGTGGCGCAGGCGCCGTGGCGATCGGCGCGACCTTGTCCAGAGTGACGACGTCCGACGCATCGCCGCCGACGCCGAGGCCTTTGTCGATCCGGCAGGCCGATGCCGGCACGAGCGCGATCGTGGCGCCGGCGGCGCTTTGCGCCAGCACGGCGATGTGCCGCACGCCCTGCGCGAACGGCACGCTGCGCGCGCGGCCCGACAACTTGCCGTCCGCATCCAGCGCGATGCGATCTTTCGGATGGGCCGGCGCGACCGTCATCGCGCCTTCGGGTGCCGCGATCTTGCCCTGGGCCAGCAGCCAGCCGGCCAGCATAGTCTCGGCGAGCGGCACCGCGAGGCCGGCGCGGCCGGCGGCGTTGAGCACGCCGAAGCCCTCGGCAAGGCTCGCGCCCGAGCCGCCGAATTCCTCCGGCACCCAGGACAGCGGCAGCCCGGATTCACTCAGCGCCTGCCACAGCGGCGCCTTCCAGGTCTCGGCTTTGTCGGCATTGATGGTTTGCGCATCAGCGAGGTCGGCGAAGATTTTCTCCGCAGTCTCGACGACGATGTTGTCAGTCTCCGTCACGGCGTTTCCCGGTTGCGCACTCAGCGCCCGGCGGATCGCCAAGCATGCGTGCTGGTCTTGTTGTTGCGCGGCATGATGCGGAAAAGCGGAAACGAACACAAGCGCAGCCGGCACGGGGCGGATTGCTCGCCGGACATGGTCGAAACGCCTCACGCCACAGGCTTATTCCGCATCATGGGCTTTGCCGGCTTGCTCTCGATATCGCAACCGATATGGTTGCGGCGACGCGGCGAAGCCGGTTCGATGCAAAGGGAGTGAAGATGTCAGACGGACTGAACGTAATCGTCACCGGGTCGGCCTCGGGCCTCGGCGCCGCGACCGCCAAGATCCTCGCCAAGGACGGCGCACGGCTGGTGATCAACTACGCATCGAGCAAGGACGACGCCGAGAAGACCGCCGAAGAGTGCCGCAAGCTCGGCGCCGCCGAAGTCATCGTGGTGCAGGGCGACGTCGCCAAGGACGAGGATTGCAAACGCATCGTCGAAGCCGCTGCCCCCTGGGGCAAGCTCGACGCGCTGGTGAACAACGCCGGCACCACCAAGCACGTGGCGCATCATCTGCTCGATCAATTGTCGGCCGACGACTTCCAGCGGATCTACGCGATCAACACCATCGGCCCGTACCAGATGGTCCGCGCGGCGCGCGAGCTGCTCATCGCCGGCGCCAAGGCGACCGGCCGTGCTGCGGCGGTGGTCAACGTCTCGTCGGTCGCAGGCATCAGCGGCATCGGCTCGTCGATCGCCTATGCGGCCAGCAAGGGCGCGCTCAACACCATGACGTTGTCGCTGTCGCGCGCGCTGGCGCCGAACATCCGCGTCAACGCGATCTGCCCCGGCTACATCGACACGCCGTGGTTCACCAAGGGCCGCGGCGCCGAGGAAGCCAAGCAGGTGCGCGACATGGTGGTGTCGCGGGTGCCGCTGAAGATCGCCTCGACCGCCGAAGACATCGCCGAATTGGTATGCTTCCTGGCCACGCCGAAATCGAGCAGCATGACCGGCGAACTGGTGCGGATGGACGCCGGCATGCACCTCGCCGGCTGACGTTTCATCCGCACGATGCAGCATGCGGCCCGGCGGCGCCGGGCCGCATAGTGTCGGCGGGAGTGTCAGCGCGGGTCGTATGGGTAGCGATTGCCGGGGTCGGAGATCACCCGTCGCGCCACCAGCCGGTTCCAGATGAACAGCACCGCCACCGCGCCGACCGTCGCGGTGATGAAGCCGGCCCCCTGATTGGGGCCGTAGTGCCCGATCATCTGCCCGACCGCGGTAGCCAGAAACGCGCCAGCGATGCCGAGCACCGTGGTCAGAACGAATCCTTGCGGATTGTTCGGCCCCGGCGACAGCACCCGCGCGATGATCCCGGCAACAAAGCCGACCACGAGGATCCAGATCAGTCCGCCCATGTCAGGGTCCTTTCGACCATCAAGCGTTGCAGAACGTGCACGGCGACAATTCGGTCGCGGCCGATCAGATCCAGCGCGAGGCTTCGTCGTCGGTGGGCAGTCGGCCGTCCGGCGTGAGCTGATCGACCACATCTGGCAGATAGCGGCTGAGTCCGTCGAGCAGCTCGTCGCGCGACATCCCGGTCTGGCGGGTCATCGCGTCGATCTGATCGGCGCCGAGCGCGCTGGCAAGGTCGTTCGGGCCGATCTGCTGGTTCGGACCGCGGCCGACCCAGGAATCGGCGGCGTCGCCGAGCCCGTTGTGCTGGAGCTGCCGCAGCAGATCGCCGAGCCCGCCGGACAGCACGCTGCCGGCCGCGCCGCCGAGCACCAGGCCGCCGAGACCGCCTTTCAGGAAGTCACCCCAGCCGCCGCCGGTATTTGCAGGCGGCGGCATCGGACGCGGCTGATTGGCGGGCGCGGTCTGCTGCTGGCCGCTGGTCATGTGGTTGTAGGCCTTCCACGCCAGCAGCGCGAGGATCGCCATGGTGAACTTGGACATGCCGCCGCTTTTGTCTTGCGGATCGGCCGGGCCCCGCGGGCCGTTCTGCATGCCGTTGAGGATGTCGAGCAAACCCATCGAGACCTCCTGTGTGGGCCGGCACGGCGCGACAAGGCGCAGGCTTCGGCCGGCATCACAACGTAGGAAGGGGCGATGGAGTTTCCAAGGCGGACCCGGCCGTCAGGCTGCGCCCGAAAGTTGGAACGGCCGGTCAGCTCGTGATGCGGGCGTCGGCGACCGCTCTTTTGAACAGCGCGTTCATCGCCTCGGCGATACCCTGGGTCGGGCTGACCTCGAAGTAGAAGCCCGGCGAGGCGCAGGCCTCCATGTTCTTTGCGATCTCGCTGTTCGGCGACGGGCCGTAGGGGCCTTCATTGAACGGCGCGATCCACTTCTTGTACCAGTCGTTGCTCGGCAGATCGAGATAGGTGGTGTAAAGCACCGCAACCCTGACGCCGCGATCCTTCAGGGTCTTGCACAGCGCCGGATTGATCGGCGATTGGCAGCGGTTGCCGGTCTTCGGCTTCAGGCAGGCCGGATTGTATTCGTCGGCGACGCCGTCCGAGACGAAGAACAGGTACTTCAACGGAGAACCGGCCGCGCCGGTTCCCGGGGCGGCGATCAGTTTATCGATCGCCGGCAGGATCGCGGTGTATTGCGTGTCCTGATCGTTGTTGTCGTTCTGCCCCTTGACCGTCATCAGATCGATCGCGCCGGCGGCGGTCTTGGCGCTCGACAGACTGGCCGACAGCGCGAACAGATTGCGCAGGCCGGCGGTCTGGGCCGAGGCGCCGAAATCGTAAATCGCCATCCTGAACTGATTGGTGTAGGTCGCGGTGGCGGCGGCGGTGTCCATCAGTTGCTGGGTGGCGCTGCGCAGCACGTCGATCCGGGTGGTGATACCGAGCGCCTTCGCCAGATTGTAGTAGTTGTTCTTGTTGTTGACGTCATGGCAGGCGAACGCGCAGTGGTCGTCTGACGATTTGTTGGCCGTCGCCGCCACCATCGCGGCGACGTCGGTCGGCGTGGCGCCGACGCCCATCGACGGCGAATTGTCGAGCAGCAGATAGAAATCGATGTATTTCGGCATGCTGGCGGTGGCGGTGGAGGCCCCGCCGACGGTCATGCTCGACACCGCGACCGCCTTCATGAACATGGTCGAGATCTGCGCCGAGAACGTCACCTTCGACGTCACCGCCTCGCCGCTCTTGCTGACCGTGGCCGCCACGCTGTCGAGCGTATAGCCGGTCAGATTCGCCAGATTGCCGTTGAAGATCCGCAGCGCGTCGTCCGCGCCCGACGTGATCGCTCCGTCGGTCGACATCGAACCGGCGGCGATGTAGGCCGGCGAGGTTCGCGACACCGCACCGACCGAGGCGGCGTCCGCCGCCGCCTGGAGTTTGGTGCGCAGCGCATTGGCGCGACTGTAGTCGACCGCGCAGCCGATCGCCGAAATCAGCGGGATCAGCACGAGGGCGAAGATCACGGCAATATTGCCGCGCCTGTCACGATGAAACCGAGCAATCGCTTCTGCAAACGCCATGGGTCCGACCGGCCAACACAGTGGGCTGTGAGCCTAGCCGGGACGGCCTAAAGCAAGGTTTAAGGCTGGAACCAAATTGTGCGGCGAAGGCGCCGGCGCCCCGTGAGGGCTGGCACCGGTCCGCTCCAGCCGACTTCCGGGTGGCGATCGGACCGCCGCTCTGCTATGGGAGGCTCCTGCCAGCGGCCCTGCGCCGCAAGCCGGACGGTCCCGTAGCTCAGCCGGATAGAGCGGCGGTTTCCTAAACCGTAGGTCGGAAGTTCGAGTCTTCCCGGGATCGCCAGCTCCGCCCATTCGTCGATCGGACATTGTCAGCCGGATAGTGTCAGCCGGAGACTCCCAACCGGACGGCGGCCAGCCGGACGACGTCCGGCCAGCCAGAGTTGAAGGCGGGGGACCAAGCGCGGCTCAGCTCATACCTTGACCATCCGCTTGCCACGATTTTCGCCGGCGAGCAGGCCGATCAGCGCGGCGGGGGTGTTCTCCAGGCCGTCGATGACGTCTTCCTGGACCTTGAGCTTGCCGCTGGCGACCCATTCCTGCAGCCTGGCGACCGCCTCGTCGCGCTGATCCATGTAGTCCATCACAATGAATCCCTGCATGATCAGCCGCTTCACCACGATCAACCCGGGGATGCCGCGCGGACCGGTGGCCGAGGGGGTGCGGTCGTATTGTGAGACGGCGCCGCAGCAGGCGATCCGGCCCTTCAGGTTCATCTGCGGCAGGCAGGCTTCGAGAATGTCGCCGCCGACATTGTCGAAATACACGTCGATGCCGTTCGGCGCCGCCGCGCGCAGCGCCTTGAACAGCGCGCCGTCCTTGTAGTCGACCGCCGCATCGAAGCCGAGCTCGTTCACCAGCCAGTCGCATTTCTGCTTGCCGCCGGCGATGCCGACCACGCGGCAGCCCTTGATCTTCGCAATTTGCCCGACGATCGAGCCCACTGATCCTGCCGCGGCCGACACCGCCACGGTCTCGCCGGCGCGCGGCTTGCCGATGTCGAGCAGGCCGAAATACGCGGTCAGGCCGGCGATGCCGTAGACGCTGAGCAGATGCGTCATCGGCTCGACCTTGGGCAGCCTGGCAAGATGCTTGGCCGGCAGCGCCGCATAGTCCTGCCAGCCGGTGTCGGCGAACACCAGATCACCCGGCGACAGCCCAGGCGCCTTGGAACTCACCACTTCGGCGACGCTGCCGCCCGGCATCACGCTGTCGGTCTCGACCGCGGCCCGATAGGTCGCGCCCTGCATCCAGGCGCGGTTGGCGGCGTCGAGCGAAATGTAGCGGACCTTGACCAGCGCCTCGCCGTCCTTCGGCTCGGGCATCGGCGATTCCGCCAGACGGAAATGCTCCGGGCCGAGTTTCTCCTTCGGCTTCTCGATCAGCAGGATCTGGCGGTTGACGGTCGCGGTCATGAGGTTCCTTGTTGTTTGTTGAGAATGCGGACGCGACGCGATCTTAGTTGATCCGCGGCGAAAGGAAATCGGCGCTGGCGAAGGCTGTGCTTTCAGGCCGGCATCGCCTGCATCACGCGGTCGAGCGCCAGGGTGTAGACCTGCTCGGCGAGGTCCGGAAACCGGCGGCTGAGCGATTCGATCATCACGCCGGAATTGATCTCCAGCACGCGCGGTCCTTGCGCGGTCCACACCACGTCGACGGCGCCGAAGCCGAGCCCGATCGCCCGGGCAGCCTCGGCGGCGATCGTCACACACGTGGCGCGCAGCTCGCCGTCGCCGATCAGTTCAGGCTCGGCGCCGAACTCCAGATTGTGTCGCCAATCGAGTGGGAACTGTGCGCCGGCCGGCACCACCGCATCGAGTGCGGCGTGGCCCGCCGGCAGATTCGCCAGCACGGTGCCGAGCCGGTCCGCCGGCACCGCGCCGATCAGAAGCTGCAGCGCGCTGCGCTCGCCATCGCCGATGATCGCCGGGCGCTTTTTTTCGTAAACCACCAGCGGCGCCCGATCGAGCAGGATCACCCGGACTTCGCGGGCGATGTCGAAATACGGCGCGATCGCCAGATTCTGATTGGCGGCGAAGATCGCGGCCGCGGCGCGCTCCAGCTCCAGCTCGGTCGCCGCCTTGAATACCAGATGGCCGCAGGTGCCTTCGTTCGGCTTCAGCACCAGCCCGGCCGGATGGTCGCGCAGCATCTCCAGCATCGCCGACCAATGGCCTCTGTCCGACACGTATTTGAAATGCTCGTGATTCATGAACAGCCGGTGCGGCACGCAGGCGATGCCCGCCGCGCCAAGGATGTCGGCGGTCGCCGCCTTGTCGTTGGCGAGGCGATGAGTCACCGAGCTGTTCAGCCCGAAATCGTAGCCATAGATGAAGTGCCGGGCGTCGCCCTTGGCGAGCACGATCAGCCAGCCGTCGAGCCCGAGCGTGACGTCGACGCCTCGCGCGCCGCAATAGGCTTCGACGATCCGGACGATCACGCGATCGGCATATTGCATCGGGGCTCTCGTCAACAGGCGGTGACCGGCGCAGCAAAGGGCCGCCGGCGGGCGCGCGGTGGATCGCTTCGGGGCGGCAAAATGTCAAGCCGAACCGCACCGCGCGGCGGCCCGGCGATAGGATTGCGACGTCTGCGTGACCGGATGATCGCGGAAGGCCCGAGGTTATCGAGGCCACTCGGCCGTGCTATACAGCGCGCCCGGTCGCCGCCGGTCGATGTGCGGGGCTTCCCGCTGCGGCTGATCGGACGTTGCGTCCTGCCGGTCCCGCGGGGATTCCATGGGTTTGCTGCTGCTTCCGCTCTCGCCGCGCTATATCGTTCTCACCGTCTGTTCCGTGATCACCGCGCTGCTCGCCGCGATCGCGGTGATCGACTTCCACACGCCGCTGTTCGCCGTGGTGCTGACGCCGCTGCTGGTGTTCGGCGCCCTCACCGTTCTCGGCATCCACGACCTCTTGCAGACCAGCCACGCGGTGCTGCGCAACTACCCGATCGCCGCGCATCTGCGTTTCCTGCTCGAGGAGATGCGCCCCGAGATGCGGCAGTACTTCTTCGAGAGCGAGAAGGACGGCAAGCCGTTCAGCCGCGACACCCGCGCGCTGATCTATCAGCGCGCCAAGATGGAACTCGACAAGCGTCCGTTCGGGACTCAGAAAGATGTCTATGGCGACGGCTACGAGTGGATGCACCATTCGGTGGCGCCGCGGCCGCACGCTGCCGAGCCGTTCCGGATCACGATCGGCGGGCCGGATTGCGCCAGGCCTTATTCCGCCTCGGTATTGAACATCTCGGCGATGAGTTACGGGGCGCTGAGCCCGAACGCGATCCGCGCCCTCAACGCCGGCGCCCGAAAGGGCGGCTTCGCGCACGACACTGGCGAGGGCGGCGTCAGCCCTTATCACCGCGAGGCCGGCGGCGATCTGATCTGGGAGATCGGCTCCGGTTACTTCGGCTGCCGCACCCGCGACGGACGATTCGATCCCGAAGCGTTCGCCCGCGTGGCGGCCGACGACCAAATCAAGATGGTCGAGCTGAAGGTCAGCCAGGGCGCCAAGCCGGGCCATGGCGGCGTGCTGCCGATGGCCAAGATCTCCGAGGAGATCGCGCAGATCCGCGGTGTCGGCATGGACGAGGATTGCGTCTCGCCGCCCTATCACAAGGCGTTCTCGACGCCGATCGAGATGATGCGGTTCATCGCCGAGATGCGCCGCCTGTCCGGCGGCAAGCCGACCGGCTTCAAGCTCTGTGTCGGCCATCCCTGGGAGTTTCTGGCGATCTGCAAGGCGATGCTCGCCACCGGGATCTACCCGGATTTCATCGTGGTCGACGGCAAGGAAGGCGGCACCGGCGCCGCCCCGCTGGAGTTCATGGACCACCTCGGCATGCCGATGCGCGACGGCGTCAGCTTCGTGCACAATGCGCTGATCGGGATCGGCGCACGCGATCGCGTCAAGCTCGGCGCCTCCGGCAAGATCGCCACCGGCTTCGACATGGCCCGCGCCATGGCGCTCGGCGCCGACTGGTGCAACTCGGCGCGCGGCTTCATGTTTGCGCTCGGCTGCATCCAGTCGCTGAGCTGCCATACCGACCGCTGCCCGACCGGGGTGACCACCCAGGAGCCGACGCGCTACCGCGCGCTGGTGGTGCCGCACAAGCTGGAGCGGGTTTACAATTATCACCATGCGACGCTGCAGGCGCTGGGCGAACTGGTCGCGGCCGCCGGTCTCGACCATCCGCGCGACATCCGCCCGTATCACTTCTCGCAGCGGACCTCGTCGTCCGACGTGGTGTCGCTGGCGCAGCTCTATCCGGCGCTGCGTTCGGGCGAATTACTGGACGGCACCGACGATGCCCGTTTCAAACAGGCCTGGGCGATGGCCCGGGCCGAGAGCTTCGCGCCGGTGTGCTGACCAGGCTCGCTCTCCGTCATCGCGCGGAGCGAAGCCACAGACGCGGCATGCGGCCCTGGATGACTTTGCGTCGCTCGCACCGCTGCTCAAACGCGCGGCGTGTTGTTGAGCGCGGCCAGATCGAAACGGTGGACGTCGTCCAGCAGCTCGCAGAACACGCGGGCGCCGTGATCGAGCAACTGCCGCCCCTTCTCGGCGGTCGCGGCGGTGGCGTCGCCGATCGCGCCGCCCGGGTGCAGGTCCTCGGCCGCCCAGGCGAACGGCGCCGGCCGCTGCGCCGACAACCAGCGATACTGCTGCTCCATCGCGAGGCTGGCCGGACGAAACTCCGCGAGCCTGTCGGTGCGAACCAGGGCCGGCGCGTGCGCCAGCATGATCGAGGTCTCGACCGCGCCGCCGTGAATGCCGTGGCGCAGCTCGTCGGCGGCGAACAGTCCGTCCGGCACGCCGAACCGCGCCCAGCCGGTGGTCACCACCAGCATCCGGTGCCGCGCCCGCAGCTCCTGCGCCACCAGGCCCATCGCCGCGCTGTTGCCGCCATGGCTGGTCACCATCACCAGCTTGCGCACGCCGGCGCGGGCGATACTGTCACCGATCTCGGTCCAGACGCGGAGCGCGGTCTCCGCCGACAGCGTCAGCGTGCCGGGAAACGCCAGATGTTCCGTCGACAGTCCGATCGCCTGCAGCGGCAGGAAGCTCGCCGGGAGCTCCGCCGGCAACAATTCGTGCACCCGCGCCAGATAGGCTTCGGCGATATCGACGTCGGTCGACAGCGGCAGATGCGGCCCGTGCTGCTCGGTCGCCGCGAGCGGCAGCACCGCGATCCAGCGCGCGGGTTGCGAATCGGCGATCTCCGGCCAGCGGATCGCGCACCAGTCACGAGGCGGCAGCGCGGTCATCGGCGGGACGTGACCCGGACAGGGAGTGGTTCAAATGTCGGCATTGTTTCGCTATCAATCCTGAAACGCTCGAATCCGCGCCACCCATGATGCCGGCATCTTGGGCCAAAATGAACGACGGAGTCCAACCATGAGCCCCGATTTCCTGGCGCGAGCGTTAATCGGGATTCTGTTGGCCGCCACGCTGGCGTTTCCGGCCATCGCCTCGCCGCCGCCGGCCCCCGCCAAGCCGGTCGAGAAGCCCGAACCGCCGCCTCCGCCGCCGCCTAAGAAGCCGGCGCCGCCGAAAGTGCAGCCGGTCCGCAAAGTGCCCGAGGGCGGCTTCGACAAGATCTCGTTCGGCACCAACTGGGTCGCCGAGGCCGAGCACGGCGGCTTCTTCCAGGCGGTCGCCGACGGCACCTACAAGGCCTACGGCCTCGATGTGACGATCGTGCCGGGCGGCCCCAACGTCAACAACCGCACGCTGCTGATCGCCGGCAAGCTCGATTTCTTCATGACCGCCAACACGCTGCAATCCTTGGACGCGGTCGCCAACAACGTGCCGGTGGTGGCGATCGCCGCGATCTTCCAGAAAGATCCGCAGGTGTTCCTGTCGCACCCGGAGTCGAAGGTCGAGACCATCGCCGACCTGAAGCCGCTGACGCTGTTCGTCTCCAAGGAAGGCATCGCCAGCTACTTCCAATGGCTCAAGTCCGAATACGGCTTCAGCGAAGCCAGGGTGAAGCCCTACACCTTCAACCCGCAGCCGTTCATCATCGACCGCCGCAGCGCGATGCAGGGCTACGTCACCTCCGAACCGTTCACGGTCGAGCAGGCCGCCAAGTTCAAGCCCAACGTGCTGCTGCTCGCCGACTACGGGCTGAACGGCTACTCGACGCTGATCGAGACGCGCCGCGACCTGATCGACAAGAATCCCGACATGATCCAGCGCTTCGTCGACGCCTCGATCGTCGGCTGGTATCACTATCTGTATGGCGACAATGCCGCCGGCAATGCGATGATCAAGCAGCTCAATCCGGAAATGACCGACGAGATGCTGGCGTACTCGATCGACAAGATGAAGGAATACGGCATCGTCGATTCCGGCGACGCCATCAAGAATGGGATCGGCGCGATGACCGACGCGCGCTACGCGTCTTATTTCGACAAGATGGCCCGCGCCGGGGTGGTGGCGCGCAATCTGGATTTCCGCAAAGCCTATACCCTACAATTCGTCAACAAAGGCATCGGCGTCGATCTGCGCCCGAAGCAGAAATAGCCGGCCAGATGGCCTCGTCGCCGCGATCATCCGCTGCGAATGCCGACGCCACCGGGCCGGCGATCGAACTTCGCCGCATCACCAAGACCTATCGCAGCGGCACGCTGGCCCTCGGGCCTGTCGATCTCGACATCGGCCGCGGCGAGTTCGTGTCGCTGCTAGGGCCGTCCGGATGCGGCAAGTCGACGGCGCTGCGGATGATCGCTGGCCTCACACGCCCTTCTTCAGGGCGAATCGAGGTCGGGAGTGCGTCGCCGCGCGGACGCGGCGAACACCCGGTCGGCTTCGTGTTTCAGGAGCCGACGCTGATGCCGTGGGCGAGCGTCCGCCACAACGTCGCTTTGCCGCTGAAGCTGGCGCACGTCGCCGGCGCCGAGATCGACCGGCGGGTCGACGAGGTGCTGACCCGGGTCGACCTGTCCGACTTCGCGGATGCATTTCCGCGTGAACTGTCGGGCGGCATGAAGATGCGGGCGTCGCTGGCGCGCGCCCTCGTGACCAGACCCGACATCCTGCTGATGGACGAGCCGTTCGCCGCACTCGACGAGATCACCCGGTTCCGACTCAATGACGACCTGCTGACGCTGTGGGACGAATTGCAGATGACCGTGGTGTTCGTCACCCATTCGGTGTTCGAGTCGGTGTATCTGTCGCAGCGCGTGGTGGTGATGACGCCGCGGCCGGGCCGGATCGCCGCCACCTTCGACATCGATGCACCGCGGTCACGCGGCGAGGAATTTCGGCTGTCGGCCGATTACGCGGCGCGATGCCGGGAGGTTTCACGCGCGCTGGCGTCGTCGAGCGAGCCCGCGCGGCCTTCCGCGGTGGCGCGGACGTGAGCGCCGTGCCCGCCTCGCGTGACGACGTACAGCCGCTCGGCGCCCGTGCCGGGCTGCGCGTCGTGCTGCCGGTCGTCGTCCTGCTCGCCGCGATCGTGGCGTGGGATCTGGTGGTGCGGCTCAATCAGATCCCGCCTTATGTGCTGCCGGGACCGCTCCTGGTCGCCTCGACGCTGATCCAGGACTGGCCGGTGCTGTTCGGCTCGCTGCTCACCACCCTGCGGACCACACTGGAAGGCTTCGTCGCCGCCGCGGCCGGCGGCATCGCGCTGGGGCTGCTGTTCAACCAGTCCCGATTGCTCGAATTCTCGCTGTTTCCCTATGCGGTGGTGCTGCAGGTCACGCCGGTGATCGCGATCGCGCCGTTGCTGCTGATCTATCTGCCGCAGGAAACCGCGGTGATCGTCTGCGCCTGGATCGTGGCGTTCTTCCCGGTGCTGTCCAACACCACGCTGGGATTGAATTCGGTCGACCGCAATCTGGCCGGGCTGTTCCGGCTGTACGGCGCCTCGCGCTGGCAGACGCTGCTGCGGCTGAAGTTGCCGGCGGCGCTGCCCTATATCCTCGGCGGCCTGCGCATCGCCGGCGGATTGTCGCTGATCGGCGCCGTGGTGGCGGAGATCGCCGCGGGCTCGGCAGGCGCCGGCTCCGGCCTCGCCTACCGGATTGCCGAATCGGGATACCGGCTCAACATTCCGCGCATGTTCGCAGCATTGCTGTTGCTGTCGACGGCGGGCATTGTGATCTATCTGCTGCTGGCGCTGGTGTCGCATCTGCTGCTGCGGCGCTGGCACGAAAGCGCGCTTGGAAAGGATAATTGATGCCGGGGGAAACGGATGCGTCCGGGCCGATCGATCTGCTCGTCTACGGTCCGCGCAAAGAGGTGATCGATCAGGGTTTCCCGGACGGCTATGTGCTGCACAAATGCGAGCGCACGGACGATCTCGACGGCCTGAGCGAGGAGGTCCGCGGCCGCATCCGCGGCATCGCGGTCACCGGCCTGGTGCCGACCGGCGCCGCGATGCTGGCGGGTTTTCCGAAGCTGGAGATCGTGGCGAGTTTCGGGGTCGGCTACGACCACGTCGATGCAGCCTGGGCGGCGCAACACGGCGTGGTCGTCACCAACACGCCCGACGTGCTCACCGAGGAGGTTGCCGACACCGCGCTCGGGCTGCTGATCGCCACCTTGCGCGAGTTCGTCCGCGCCGACAAATATGTCCGCGCCGGCCTGTGGCAGACGCAGGACTATCCGCTCAGCACCGGCTCGCTGCGCGACCGCAAGGTCGGCATGGTCGGGATGGGGCGGATCGGACAGGCGATCGCCCGCCGGCTCGACGCATCGCTGGTGCCGGTGGTGTATCACTCGCGCAATCCGGCGGCCGGCGTCGCCTACCAGCACTATCCGAACCTGATCGAGATGGCCAAAGAGGTCGATACCCTGGTGGTGATCACGCCCGGCGGTCCGGCGACAGCGAAGTTGATCAACGCCGACGTGCTCGACGCGCTCGGGCCGCGCGGCGTGGTGATCAACGTCGCGCGCGGCTCGGTGATCGACGAAGACGCACTGATCGCCGCGCTGAGATCCGGCAGGATCCTCGCCGCCGGTCTCGACGTATTCGCGGCCGAGCCGAACGTTCCGGAGGAGCTGCGGACCATGGCGAACGTCGTGCTGCTGCCGCATATCGGTTCGGCCTCGGTGGTGACGCGCAATGCGATGAACCAGCTCGTGGTCGACAACCTGAAAGCATGGTTCTCGGGCCGACCGCCGCTGACGCCGGTCGCGGAAACGCCGGTGAAAGGCCGCTGACGATGGGACGCGCGATCGGCACGGTGATCCTGACGGCGCTGCTCGCGGCGAGCGCGACGGCGCAAGACGCATCCAAGATGAAGCAGGACTTGGTCGGGCAGTGGGAGCTGGCGACCGCCGAGCGCAGCAAGACCTGCGTCGTCACGCTGGCGTCCGCACC